>CAJYOV010000090.1 GCA_913776405.1 Pseudobdellovibrionaceae bacterium | reverse complement strand
GCTTAAGAAGGCGGTCGGAGAAAAGCGAGCGGGTGTTTTCTCGAGGGGAAAAAGCCCTGAAATGAGTATTTCCCCAGGCGAAACTGCGTGTTCTCCTCGTGAAAATCGGCGAAAAAAGCGAGCACAGCCGGTATTTTTCTTTGGACATCCGTTTTCGGCTCGTTATCATCAGGGCACAACACACTTTCTCACGCATGAGGGGAGCTCACAGATGGCAAAGAAAAAAGCCGCAAAAAAATCGACTGCGAAAAAAGCTGCTAAGAAGACAACAGCTAAGAAATCGACAGCGAAGAAGCCGGCGAAAAAAGCGACAGCTAAAAAAGCGTCTGCGAAATCAGCAAAGGCGACTAAGAAAGCCGCTGGCCCAAAGAAAAAGCGCACTTTGAACCCAGCGCTTAAAGCTCCATACACGCCGAGCACGCACCTCGCGGCGATCGTTGGCGCAGCTCCACTTCCACGCCAAGAAGTTGTTTCGAAGCTTTGGAAGTACATCAAAAAGAACGGTCTCCAAGATCGTCAAACAATCAATGCAGACGACAAATTGAAGCCAATCTTCGGCAACAAAAAGTCAGTCACAATGTTCGAGATGCAAAAACACATCTCAAAACACCTCACGAAGTAATCGCGCGCGCGACTACGCTCGGCTGATTCAATGCAGCCGAGTCGTGAAGCATCGAAGGCTCTGCTCCGGCAGGGCCTTTTTTGTTTCGAACGTAGACTTGGGCTCACGGAAGATGGGTCTGACGCACCTCTTCTTCAACTTGGCGAATCGCTGCGTCACATCTCTCAGAAAATCACGCGGGCGAATGGCGGAAGAAATTTACAAGCGGCGACGGTATCGACAATCAAGAAGAGGAATGGTTTCGCCGTTTAGCCGAGTTCGGCTCCCTAGCAAATCGGCCGGAATAGTGAACCGCGGGATCCAAGCCGTTGAACCCATTGACGTTGGCGCGTGAGAACGTTCTGCTTGAAGCATGCAACTTCCAGCTGGTTATGAAATTCGCGAACTTTCGAATGAAGACTTCTTTCCGTTGTTTCAGAAATTGAGGCCCGTAGTCTTTGAGCAAACTCTCGATTTCAACTTCCGCGATGCGCTGAATGAGTCTGAGCGGGCGTCACTTCACGAGCTTCATAAACGGACGGCAGGGCTCTTTACTTGTAACCTCGGCTTGTATTTCGAGGGTGAGCTCGTTGGCTGGACGTTCGGTCGTCAAGAGACAGCTGAGAAGTTCTATATGGTGAACTCGGCGGTCCTGCCGGCTCATCGTCGAAAAGGTCTTTATCATCAGCTGATGATGGCCATGATGAGCCGAGCGAAGGCGGTGGGTTTTCAGATCATCTACAGTCGACACACCACTGTGAACTCAGCGATCCTAATTGCAAAAATGAAAGCCGGCTTCGTCATCACAGCCATGGAACTTTCTGATTCGTTTGGTCTCTTGGTGCATCTTTCGTACTTTACGAACCCGACACGCACAAAGATGCTGGAGTTCCGCGCGGGAGAGCGCAGGCCCGACGATGAGCTTCGCAAACACCTCAAGTTGTAACGGCTCGGGCCCGACGATGAGCTCCACGAACACCTCAAAAATTGCCACCGTGGTTGGCCAGCCTCAAATCAGTCTCAGCCTCAAACGTTCAGGTCGGTTGGAGCGCCGCCATCAGGATTTTGTAAACTAACCCCTGATCGCGCAGGCCGCGCCTTGTAGCGGGGCATGATGTCTGGTAGTTTCGTCGCCTATGCCAATGCCTGTTTATTCGCCAGATGAGATTCGCACGATGGAGCACGTTTGCCAGTTGGCAGCGCAGGCTCTCTACCACACCGGCAAATTCGTACGCCCGGGCATCACAACCGATGAGTTGGATGTGATCGCGAACGACTTCATGCTCTCGAAAGGGGCCAAGTCAGCCTGCATTGGCTACCACGGCTACCCGAAATATACGTGCACGTCGGTGAATGAAGTCATTTGTCACGGCGTTCCTGACGGGACGATTCTCAAAGAAGGCGACATCATCAACATTGACGTTACGGCTCTCAAAGACGGTTTCTTCGGCGACACGTCGGCAACGTTCTACGTAGGTCAGGTGAGCGATGAGGCGCGCAGGATTACCGAAGCCGCTAAAGAAGCGATGATGGTCGGAATCAATGCCATCGGCAAAGACGCGACGACAGGGGACATCGGGTTTGCGATCAATAAATACGCAACTAAGATGGGCTATCATGTCGTGCGTGAGATCGGTGGCCACGGCATCGGCCGCAAATTTCACGATGAACCGTTCGTTCCAAGTTTTGGTAAAAAAGGCCGCGGCGATCGTTTGCGTCCAGGCGGCATGATTACGGTTGAACCCATGATCAATCAAACGGCAACGGGCATGATCGATCACGAAATTCCGGGTTCGACGGTGCAGTGGTACACGACCGCAGATAAGTGCCTTTCCGCTCAGTTCGAGCACACAGTGTTGATCACTGAAGAGGGCGCGCGGATCCTCACTGGCTATTGACGTAAGCTCGCGTTTTCCCTAATCTGGCCCCGATTTTTATAACCAGAAGACGACCGGGCCCCTTTTGAACAGAGGACTTCCCGACGTGTTCAAGAAGGGCCATTTCATGTCGACAGCGACTCTCACGAAACCTACTCAAAATTCAGCCAGCGCCGATCGCGATTTCCGCGTTTGCAAAGAAGCGATGCAAGACCCAAAGGTCTTCGCTGAACTTGCGCGCTGGGGCCGCGAAGAGATCACACTCGCTGAAACTGAAATGCCAGGCCTCATGGCGCTTCGTGAAGAGTACAAAGGCAAAGCGCCCTTGAAAGGTGCACGCATCGCGGGTTGCCTTCACATGACCATTCAAACAGCGGTTCTCATCGAGACATTGATCGATCTTGGTGCTGAAATCCGTTGGTCTTCATGCAACATCTTCTCGACTCAAGACCACGCGGCGGTTGCGATTGCAGCAGCAGGCATTCCGGTCTTTGCGTGGAAAGGCGAGACAGAAGAAGAGTTCAACTGGTGCATCGAGCAAACGATCACAGGCTGGGGCAAAGACGGCTTCAACATGATTCTCGATGACGGCGGCGATCTCACGAACATGATGCACGAAGCACGCTTCGCAGACATCTTGAAGGGCATTGTTGGTATTTCCGAAGAGACAACGACTGGCGTTCACAACCTCGAGCTGATGGTGAAAGCCGGCAAGTTGAAAGTGCCAGCGATCAACATCAATGACTCAGTAACGAAGTCGAAATTTGACAACCTCTACGGCTGCCGCGAATCGCTCGCAGACGGTATCAAGCGCGCAACTGACGTGATGCTTGCGGGTAAAGTTGTAGTCGTTGCCGGTTACGGCGACGTTGGTAAAGGAAGCGCGCACTCGATGCGCACTTACGGCGCGCGCGTTCTCGTTACTGAAATCGATCCGATTTGCGCACTCCAAGCGACGATGGAAGGTTTTGAGGTCGTGACGATGGAACAAGCGGCTCCTGTAGGCGATATCTTCGTCACGGCGACGGGCTGCACGGACATCATCACTGAGAAGCATTTTTCGGTTATGAAGAACCGCGCGATCGTGTGCAACATCGGCCACTTCGATATCGAGATCGATATGGCTTGGTTGAACAAAAACTCGAAGATGCGCGAAGTAAAACCGCAAGTCGACATTCACACGTTGAAGTCGGGCACAGAGATCATCGTTCTCGCGAAAGGTCGCCTCGTAAACCTTGGCTGCGCGACAGGTCACCCCTCATTCGTGATGTCGATGTCGTTCACGAACCAAGTCATCGCTCAACTCGAACTTTGGCAGAACAAAGGCCAAGCAAAATACAAAGACGTGAAAGTCTACCGCTTGCCTAAAGAGCTCGACGAAAAAGTCGCGGCTCTCCACTTGAAAAAACTCGGCGTGAATCTCACAACGTTGTCGGACAAGCAGAGTGCGTACCTGCACATCGCGAAAACAGGTCCATTCAAGCCAGAGCACTACCGCTACTAAGCGCTAATCGCGCTTAGAGAGAATAGTGATTAGAGACTTGAAAATTGAGGCTAGTGAAAAGGGTCGAGCGTAAGCCGGCCCTTTTTTTATTGAGGGTCGGTGCCTTCGGCGTCGGTTGACAGCGAGATGTCGATCGCCTCGCGGAGAGCTGTGGAGTCCGCTTTCGGGAGTTTGGCGATCTCGTGATCGAAAAGGCTGCGGTTCGATTGGATGGCGTCGATGTTGTTTTCGATGATTGCGCGGGCCGGGTCGTGCGTAATCGAGGCCAGAAACGTCTGCAAGATCAATCGGACTTGCTCAGATGTGAGGGGCTTCTTCTTGTCAGTCATCTTTTGGATGATGGCGGTTGCCCGGAGTTGAAGCGCGTCGACGTCGAACGTTTTCTTTTTCGATTCTTTTCGAGTTTCGGTTTCGACTGCTCGAAGCTCCGAGCAGTGATCGCACGAGTTTTCGGTCGCTAAAGCCTGATTGAAGCTCAGGACGATCAGTGCGCAAGCGATCAGTTTCACGGCGTCACCTTCTTTTTCACATAGATCGCGACCAAGCGGCGAGCGCCTACATAAGCGTCGATGGGTGAGTCTTTGCAGAAATCGCTGCAGTACGTGCTGCCATCGACTTTAACTTCGATGTGTCCACTTCCACCGCCGACTTTTTCGTAGACGAGAATGGAGCCTGGCGGTGCTTCTTTAGAAGTTTTCACGCGGTCGAGGACATTCTCGAAGCCGTGATTACCCAGATAAGGCTTGGCCATGTAGGCATGATCA
>CAJYOV010000089.1 GCA_913776405.1 Pseudobdellovibrionaceae bacterium | reverse complement strand
CCTCAAGCCTTCATGCCCGAGCCCTGTTTCGTTCTGAAACAGCACTCACTGTTTACCAAGTAGGCGACTTCTAAAACTTCATCAGCTTCTCATTTTGGAAGCGAAACTGATGCTTCTGGTCTGGAATGACCTTTGAATTAACTTTGAATCACAGATCTGAGACAGCTGGTCAGCTTACCCTAACAGTTCGCCTCGGAAATTCTCGTCCACCCGCTTACAAGGATCATCAACGATGAAGCAACAGACCGTGATCAGCCTGACTCTCATCGCAGCCGCACTCGTCGTGAGCGCCGCTTTTCAAAACTGCTCGAACGTGAAGTTTGCGGCCTCGAATGCGAGCACGAAGGGTGAAGAGGACGGAATTATTCAAATCGACACTCCGAACTCGCAATCGTTGCCGGATGCAGACGATCCGGATCAACCGGAGCCGACCGCGACTCCAAGCCTGCCGAAGGATGCAGAGGTCGAGCGCGCCTACGCGAACTGCGACGGGCTCAATGCCACCGCACCAGATTTTTCTTCGTTCGGCAGCGAGAACGTTTTTCTTCAAGCGGTGAATGGCAACCGGGTGGTTGATTCTGCGAACGAGGTGCGCGTTGTAAACTTCAACGGCTCGCTCGAAATCAAAAAATCGAAGTCGGCTGAGCTCACGAATGTTCGCGGCTCGGCGCTGGTTACAGCTCGCGAAACCCGCATCGTAGACGTCCGCGCGAATTTGGCAAGCGACCGACTTTTGATCGATACCGGTCGACTGGTTTCGATCGTAAACACGCGCACTCCGCTTTGTATCCGATCGGCAGCATTCGATTCACTCGTGGATCTTCGCACAGAAGAGCCTCTGATTCTGATTGGTCGCACAGTCAACGGCGTGAAACCGCGAATCAATAAACTCGTCAATATTCGTGGCATCTTGATTGTTCGCGGAATTGATATCGACGACATCGTCGACTTTAGAGGCGCGAAGCTCGTTCTCGAGAATTCGGTGGTCGGCCGGATGACCAACGTTCGCACCGATTTGTATTTAAAGAACTCTCTCATCGGCAACGAGGTCGACGTCCAAGGGAAGCGCGCCAATTTCTAAGCTGGGAGCCGAGCTCTCAGCGCCGGAAGCGCATTCCCTAAGCCAAAGTCAAAAGCAGTTTCGCAATCGCCTGAGGCACGCCTTCAGGCGTTTCTGTTTTTAGGTCTACGGACCAATCGCCGGCGACGACTTGCTTACACTCGAGACTCACGGTCTGTTCGGGCAAAAGCGGGCTCGTAAATTTCGCGTTTTTCACGCTGGTGAGCTTTGCTGCGGGACCCGCTATCACTTTGAGAACTTCGAACGCAGCATCAATGATGGCAACAGCAGGCACTACCGGCTGCCCTGGAAAGTGACCGTTCAAGTAAACCAAATCGGCGGGAACGCGCCACTGGGCTGCAATTTCCACGTTACTTTTGACTTCGATCGGATCAAAATTGAAATTCGTTTTTGACGGCATGGCGGCTCGAACTGACCATGATCTTATCGGAAAGTCTAGAGGCTCAAAGTGAACTCGAACCGCATCTCGATTCTCGGAACTGGCGCCAGCACGGCGACAGGCTCTTCGGTGTCAGAGTTCATGGCGGCACTCAGATCCGGTAAAGACGTTCTTTCTGCGGTTCCGAGCGGAGACTGGGCTACCCCACCGAAGCCCGGCTTCGAGCCACGCGCATTTCGGTGGGCAGATCGCGACACCGATTCTGTCCGCAAACTTCTCGGTCGTAAGCTTCTCCAAGTTTTCAATGAAGCGAAGATGAACCTGCCGGCGGCTTTGCTTACGCAAGATCGTGTCGGTCTCATTCTCGCATCAACGAAAGGCTTCACAGAAGATTTCGTGTGGCACGACTCAAACGAAGACAACGAACGCGACTCTCTCACGCCACTGATCGACGATTTTATCGAAGCATCCGGACTCAAGCCTCAGCGAAAGCTGTGCGTTTCAAACGCGTGCGCATCTTCGCTTGCAGCGCTCTACGTTGCGCAAACGTGGCTGAAGGCGGACCGGGTTGACCATGTGGTTGTCCTCGCCTGTGACGCGATCGATTCTTTCGTACTGCATGGATTTCATCAGCTCCGTGTGCTTTCGCCCGATCGCACGCGACCTTTTTCTGGCACTCGATCAGGCTTTCACTTGGGCGATGCTGCCGCGTGCGTAGTTGTCTCGAGCAAAGCAAACTCCTCTTTACAGCTCATCGATGCTCGCATCGACTCTGAGGGCCATGCAGCCACTCGCCCCTCTCATTCTGGCGAAAGTCTTCTTCGCGCGGTGAGTTCTCTTGAGGACCTTCGCTC
>CAJYOV010000088.1 GCA_913776405.1 Pseudobdellovibrionaceae bacterium | reverse complement strand
GGGAACGCCAATTTATTTCAGGTTTAAGCCGCGTACTTTGTAAGTCCGCGGCTTTTTTATTGGATTCAACTCTACGCAGTCGAGTTTGACACTCCCTCGCATCACACGAGATCACGCGCCATCACGGCAGTTGGCTTTTTGCTGGCTTCCGTTTGGCTTTTGCTCTCGCTGTCTTCAGAACAAGCCACACCTCCTGTCTAGGCACCCTAGCTCACCGAGATCATTCCGATTTCGACGAGTCGGGGAGCCTGCAAAATTAAAGGAGGGTTTGTGGGACGAAAACGAAGTAACGAACGGATCATCACCACGCAATCGCGTGTTATCCGATACATGCGCCTCATTCGGCGCATCGGCCAAAAAAGATGCGGCTCGAGTGGCGGGCTGTTCAGAAGCAGCCATCGGCCATTACGAAAACGGCCGCATGGATATTCCAGAAAGCCGCGCACGCAAACTCGTCGCGCACTACGGATTCGATTGGGACGACTACCTCGCGTTTCTCGCGGGCAAGACATTGCCAGTCGTGAGTCTGAAGGACGAGTGCTTGGGTTTACTCAATCGCATCCAAAGCGAAGAGAAGCTGCGTGCGGTTCACACGATTTTATCCAGTTTCATTTCATAACTTAAGGAGGAGATATGTTCAGTCTGTACGTTCGCTTTGTGATCGCGGTTGCTATCGCTCAAGCGCTTGCTGGCGGTTGTGGAATTGGAAGTTGTTCCGGTCTAACGGCGACGGAACGATTGCGGCGTTCGATGAAAACGGTGCTGCAAGTTGATTGGAAGCCGATTAGAGTTTTTGAAAAGTAAGACGAGAGATTTCCTGAAGCGGCCATTCGTGATTTGCGAGTGGCCGCTGACTTTCAAATGAACTTGCGTAAATGACAGGCTAGTTTCGCATTGGGCGAATCAGCTTCTCGCCGTCAGGAAGTATAAATTTCGTTGAGGGGATATTTGAGAGGAACTCGTTCAACGAATCAACCTTCTCACTTGTTGTGACAATGATCTGATGTTGATCGTTTGCCATTACTACTGCACGACGAAAAAATGCCCTCAGGCTATCTATTTTCGAACTTTGCTGACCGGGTTCGTCAAACATGAGTAGTCCTGGATGATTGGTCGGGTTTGACGACGCAACTGACAAGAGAGCTAGAGAGTAGGCCCAAATCGCTCGAATGTTGTCGCTGCCCGAAGCTTCAAAATACCAATCGAAGTCTTCGACAATCGGATGAAGCGATTCTCTGGAAATATCGATTTTTGCAGGATCAAAACTCTTGAATCCAAATGCGGTTAAGTTTTCTTTTAGGGCGTCTCTTAAGTAATTGATTTTCTCTTCGTCCGCTTCCGAGTAGGCATCAGGAAGGTTGGCAATTTTTCCTTTGATCTCAGCGAACTGTTCAGAAAGAACGTCTAGTGCTTCGAGTTGCGTCTCGAAGTCCGAGACCGCAGCCTGCAATCTAAGAAGCTCGCGTTCCAAATTTACTTGCCTGATGATTTCGATCTTGGAAGGAATTCTAGAATCCTCTAGAAGCGATTCCTTGATCTCGCGAATCTCGAGTCTCTTCCCATCGAGACGCTGGGCGAGATCAGAAGCTGCGATTTCGTTCGCTTCAATATTTTTGTCGTGATGCCGATTTAACAGTTCAACGGTTTTAAGCTCGTCTTTTAAAAATTGAACATTGGATTGAATATCCATTACCACTCTGTTCACATTTTGACTGAGCACGGTGCCGTCTATGTGACTTTCGCATACCGGACAATTGTCGATACTGGTGATTGCGTTTGTATTGCCACCCATTTTAGAGATTCGATGAGTGTCCTCGAGCTGTCGAATATCATTGCTTAACGTCTCTTTGCGCCTGAACAGCAATACTTTCTCTGACCTTTCGAAGTTTTGCTGAGCGATCAAATTACGGTACATCGATTCAAGCTCGAACAGCGCCTTCTCGGCGTTTCCAAGTCGCAGTTTGGTAGCTTCATCAAATTTTTCGGACTTAGTATCGAGGTTCTTGGATTGCTGAATCTGACTCTTGACCTCTTCGATTCGTTCCGAAATCAGTGACCATCCTGACTCGTGCGAAACTTTGAATGCCGTAGGCGTCGTTTCTGTAAAGTTTGATCTTGGCTCTTTTGGGATGCCTTCGACGGTGCCGCCTACATTTCTAGCGATTAGCGCGACTTTTTCTGATGATAGACTCCAGCCGAGCTTGGTGGCCGCAAGCTGCACATTGAGCGCCGTTCTTTGCTGGCTTATTTTTTCACTGTCTAGCTTCATCGCAAATTCAATAGCCTTCTTGCGAACATCCTTAATCCCATATTGCGTTGGAACGGTGCCCTGCAGTTGAGACCAACCTTTTTTCTGCTCGATCACCATCAGCGGCATAATACATTCAAGATACAGGTTTGTTAGACTGCCCGAAAACTTGGGCACTAGCGGCAGATCCCAATTGATGAACTTTGCGAGCCAATTATGAAATCCACGTTCGTTTTGAGCGCTGCCAGGAAGGCGGGTGTAATAGTTCGTGGATAGCATTCCGGGAGCCGGGACTTTAGATATGAGATGCCCATTGTAAACGGTGACTAAGTTGGGGTCGTCATTGCTGACGACGCCTCGCCTGATCGTAGCTATTTCTCCAGCGCCGTTTTCTATCTCGAGAAGTATGTATGACTCAGAAATATTTACGGCAGAACCGTCATCGAGGGGAACCTTCGTCGTAAGAATCGATTTCAGCGGAATTTGCCGTGATGCTCCTAGCATCGCTTCGAGGCCTAATGCATAGATGATCGAATCGAAAATGGTGGATTTACCTGAAGAGTTGTCAGCTCGAATGACATTCAATCCTGAAGTTGCAAATTTATATTCCGCTCCGAAGTTTTTATTTCCAGCATTCACGACAATTCTTAGCGCTCGAATTTTCAAAGCCATTGTTTACCCGCCTCTATAAAGGCTGTCGATGTATGTATCCGTTAGAAAGCTTCCTTCAAGCGACGCCAATAACTGTTTTTCGAATTTGAAAAGTTCGGCTTCTGCGTTAACAGCAAGAAGGATTTGAACTCCAGGCTGAGTCAATCGGTAGCGAGAGTTCTTGATCTCAAGCAGCTTGAGTTCTTTCAGATAGCTCAAAGTTCTGGGAAGGGTAGGGTCGAATTTTACCGACGCAAGAACCAGCCGATTTTGGTCTCTAAGAATTTCGTTTATTAACTGTTCGTTCTCAGGATTTTGTACGATCCAAAGAAAAAGACTCAGCTTCCGCAGTGAAGAGCTTTTGTTACGAGAAATGTTTCCGATCAACCAAATTATGATTGTCGCTTTCCAAGCCAACCTTTGAGTTGCAAGCGCTGATATGGGCCGTTCGCTGAATGTAATGCCGTTCGGAATGAACTTTAGATAGTTGTTCGACATCAGAAGTCCATTGGGCAACGAATAAGCCAATCAGCTATTGTGCCCCGAGCTAAATAATCTACAGTTGTTGAGTCTAATGATCGACCCGACTTCTCAATCAGATCTGTCTTCAGCTTCTCAAGGTCGAGGTTTAGCTGCTCGGGAGTCAGCGCGCGCGATAGCTGATATTTTTTTAGAATATCTCTTTCGATAGACCGAATCTTTTCGTCCATGGAGCTAAACAGTTCAGGTGACGACTTCAGAATCTTGTCCCGAACTGACTGACCTACAATGTAGTCTCGAATGTATTCTTTCGACAGGTATGCAACACCGTCGGCAGTTACCCCGCCTCGGCCTAATTTTGCCTGAATTGTTCCATAGCCAACACTTTGGTCTATCAAATGAGCGTTCAGTTCTAAATCTGAGACTTCGGGTATCTCGATTTTTAGGGAGCTGACGCCTTGGTTTATGTACCGGCCGATTTCTTCAAAAAAGAAATCATCACCAGAATGAATCATTATGCGAAAGTCTGTTGTTACATGGCTACAGCTAGCGCGGATTTCCTCTGTCTTCCTAGCGGCATGCTGGTTGAGTTTCTTTGAGTCGTGCCGCGGAGTGATTAGGAACCACTTTGAGTATTTCGCCGGATGTATTAGGCCACCAAGCGGCTGATGGTTATCTTTAAATTTTCTGATGTCTGTAGATATTTTGTTCCGCTGCTTAAGATAGAGTTCTTCTACAGGATATTCCTTTTCGGGGGCATAACACTGAAATGCGAGTCCATCGATCGTATATGCTTCGAGGCCCCAATCACCTTGATGCTCATCCGGTATCTTCTGAAAACGTTCTGATCCGTATTTCAGCTGGAAAAGAATTTCAGCAAGCTTTTGCCAAGCATTGCCATCATATACGTCGATCAAAGTTGCTAACCTACTCATACACTCTCGATTTATTAGTTCATTTTGAGAGTGGTTAATTAAATTTCAAGACTGGAAAACCAAACCAAGACTTTGGAGTGTCGATGCAGATCTGATACCAATGCTTACGTCTTGAGAGGTTTAGAGAGATTAACCGTTGTGCGCTGAAAGTAGCTAACCCTAGTGGCCTCTTCCGTGAGCATTCGAATAAAATAGAATATTGAGCCGGCTTTCAAAAACTTAAGCTCACTAAACCTGATTGCGTGATTGTCGCCGCGACACGTTGGAAGGAGCCGCGCGCGAAAGCCAATAAAACCCGCTTCCAGAGCGGCAAATCCGATTATTCGGACTCGGCGAAAATTTCTAGAGACTTTTTCGCAGGTCGATTTTTCTCTGTTTTGCGTAACGGAGGCGCGATGAAAAACGCCTTTAAGATTCTGTTAGTTGAGGACATGGAGTCCTTTCGGGGAGCGGTTTCCCAGCTCCTCGGCGTTCACAGTGATGTCGTTGAAGCAGATTGCTTGGCTGCCGCGCGCGTAGAATTTTCGCGCGGGGAATTCGATGTTGTCGTGCTCGACAAGCATCTTCCGG
>CAJYOV010000087.1 GCA_913776405.1 Pseudobdellovibrionaceae bacterium | reverse complement strand
GCAATGGCTAAGTCGCCGGGCGAGAATAAGCTCGATCATTCGTCCAAAATTTAAAATGAGCGGTTGCCGGTGTTCTGGGTAAAAGAAAAAAGAAAAAGGCGGCCTTTTGGAGCCGCCTTTTTCTTTTGCCTGCGAGAGTGTCGCCAGAGATTACTTCTTCGAGACTTTCTCTTCGTGGAAGATCTTTTTCGCAATTAAGAAAACAACAAACGCGACGATAATGAAATCGATCAAGGCACCAATGAAGCGACCATAAAAGATACCCGCAACCTGAAGGTTCCGGATATCTTCGACGTGCGCGGCCTGAAGCAGCGGTTGGAAGATCAAAGGCATCAAAAGGTCGTTTACGAGGCTTGTGACAAGCGCGTTGGCTTTACCGCCGATGATAACGGCGATTGCAAGACCGATAACGCCGTACTCTTTTAAGAAAGCCATGAATTGTGCGCGCATGCCGAGCTTTACAGCTGTAGCTTCAGTGCCTGCGGGTGCGCCAAGGGGTGTATCTGCCATTTCTGATCTCCTTAGAATTTAGCTACGAGTGACGTTGTGAAAAGGCGGTCGCTACGTTCGTCTGCAGGCGGTACTACGACGTTGTGATACTTAACGAGGTAACCGACCTTCAAAGACAAGAAGCCGTTTAACTGAGACACGAGCGAGGGCTCGAAGTTGATACGGTAATCTTCAGGTGTGGTGAAGTTCGGAAGGTATTCAACCCAGAGGCGGAAGGCCGAACGCTCGAGAATTTTTTGGGTGCCTTCAACATAGACGCGAAGAATGTTTGCGGCTGCATCAACGCCTGCCGGAGTCGTCGTGTACATCGTGTACGTGTAACGGTAACCGGCTTCAGCGAAGAGCGTTGTTTCTTCTTTTTTTACGATGTCGTAGTGGGTACCGAGATCGTGGTTGTTACGCTGTGTGAAACCCGCAAAACGATCGGCTTCAAGACCGAACGATGCGTAGAGCGACCACCAGCCCGAAAGGCTACGGTCGTAACGAAGCGAGCCGTCCCAGTTCTTCGCAGTGTCGACGCCGTCGGCATTCGAATTCAAATAACGAGCCGCAAACGTCAGTTTATCGTTTTCGCGCTTGTAGGACGTCGTTTGTTTCGCGTTGTAGGTGTTCGATCTCGAGTTACCGGCTGCACTCGCGATGCCGAGTTCTGATTCGTGTTGAAGCGCACGATCAGGCGAAAGAGGTGCCGGCGGAGTTGAAGTTTGGCCAAAAGCCATCGGTGCAACAAAAAGAGCTAGGATCAAGAGCGATGAACGCAACATGGACAGCGGTGCCTTTCGTGATGTGATCTCGTTTTTTTTGAGATCTCACACTCACGAGAGAACTGCGTCAAGTCACGATGCTTAAGCGCGCGCGAGTTTGCTTTCGGCGTTTAGGGCCGCAACTTTGTAGGCTTCTGCAAGAGTTGGATAGTTGAAGACGTTATCGATGAAGAAGTCGACTTTCGCGCCGAACGCCATCGCGACCTGACCGATGTGCACGAGTTCTGTCGCGCTTGTTCCAATCACGTGGACACCCATGATTTGGCGTGTGCGCTTGTGAACAAGAAGTTTCAAGAAGCCGAATTCATCTTCTAGCATCTTGCCGCGAGCTAAGATCGGGTACGGCGCTTTTCCGACCACGTACTGTATGCCCTTTTTCTGCAACTCAGCTTCTTGCACGCCGACCGACGAAATCTCGGGGATCGTGTAGATGCCGTAAGGGAATGTCTCTGGAAATTCGGCTTTTTCTTTTTCAAAGGCATGCAGCACCGCCAACCGACCCTGCTCAGCTGACGAAGCCGCAAGCGCAGGCGCGCCGATGATGTCGCCCACCGCGTACACGTTTGGTGCAGCCGTTTGGTAGTCCGAATTCACAGGAATCGTACCGCGCGCATCGGCTTCGACGCCGATCGCCTTAAGATTCAGCTTCTCGTGATTTCCCGTGCGCCCGAGGCAATAGAGAATCGCGTCGAATTCACGATGCTCCGTGAAACCACCTTCACTGATAATGTCGATTGAAGCAATTTGCCGGCCGTCCGGAGCTAGCTTGCGAGCGATGTTCGCAAACTGCGTCGACATCATGAGATCGATACCGAATTTCTCAAACTGGCGCGTGAGAGCACCGATGATTTCGCGATCAATCGAAGCCAAGAGCTCGGCGCGACCGTCGAGCAACGTGACCGCAACACCCATGCGAGCAAAGATGCTGGCGTATTCGCACCCGATCACGCCTGCGCCCAAAATCAAAAGAGACTTCGGCTGATGTGTGAGGCCAAGGATCGAGTCGCTGCAAAAAAGCGTTTCGTCGTCGAACTGAAGCTCAGCCGGCCTACGTGGTCGCGTACCAGTCGCGATTAAAACGAATTCGGCTTTCGCTTGGAAGGTGCCTTCATCGTTCTCGATTTTGACCGTGTTGCGATCAACGAACGAAGCGAAACCCAAAACTGCTTCAACTGAGTTACGGCGGAAATGTTCTTCAGTCAGCTCGCGCTCTTCGTCGATGACTTTGTGAGTGCGAGTCATGATATCAACGATCGACGACTGATCGTATTTTGCGGCGAGCGCACGCTCACGCAACGTCTTCGATGGGATCGTGCCCAAGTGGAGGCTTGCGCCACCCATCTCATCTTTTTCGATGATGAGAACTTTTTTGCCCAACTTCGCAGCTTGAACGGCTGCGCGGTGACCGCCCGGTCCTGAACCGATCACGATCAAATCATAAGAGTCACTTGAAGGTCTTTTCGCCATTGAGCCTCTACTTTAACGCAGAGGCGTCACTTGGGGCAATTTAAAGACGGCGCGGCACACGCGGATAGGTCTTGGTCACCATCGGAAGCAGGACGAAGAACAAGCCCGCGACGATCGGCCCGATGAAAAGTCCGTAAAATCCGATCGCGTCGAGAGCTCCGAAGGCCGCAACGAAGCCGATCAATGGGTGCAGCTCTGCCCCGCCCTTCAAAACGTAAGGTCGAACGATGTTGTCGGACGTACCAACCACCGGCATCAAAATCAGAAAAACGATCCCTGTGGTGTTATCGCCACTCGCAAATGCTTGAATCGCGAGAAACAAAGTGACCGGAGTCGTTCCAACAACTGGGAAGAAGGACGCAATGAAAGTGATGAAGCCCCAGAGCACCGGGTTGCCTGCGCCCGTGAAGATGCAGCCGAGCGCAACTAAGACTGCTTGCACGGCACCTGAGACGACCGTTGCGACAATCACCGAGTTACAAAGAAGCGAAGTCGCGTGAATCAATTTATCGGTCTGTGTTTCGTTGAAAATCGAGTTGTGCCTGAAGAACTGAACAGCCTTCGGCCCGTCGATCAGCAAAAAGAAGATCGTGAAAATGATCACGATATTCTGAAAGAGAATTCCAGGAAGGCTCGCTAGCAGCCCTTGAAGCGTTTTAACGACCATGCCGCCGACGGCTGTCGCACCCTTCATCGCGTACTGCTTCACTTGGCCTTCGTCGATCGGCGCGATTTCTGTGACTCGATCTAAGATAGGTCTTAAACCGAGCGTATCGATCACGTTATTCGGCGAGAGACTGCCGTTCGTTAGATTGACACTCCCGTGAAGCGACTGCGCTTTGTCTAGCGCCGCTTCGGCCCCCATCCAAAGTAGAACGCCAACCGGAATGAGAA
>CAJYOV010000086.1 GCA_913776405.1 Pseudobdellovibrionaceae bacterium | reverse complement strand
ATTTCCGCGCTTATCGACTCGGCTTCTTCTACAAAAGTTTTGTAGCGATCGTGGGTTTGATCGTCGCAGCATTGTTCGTTCTCACGACCTTCCCGCCGTCAGATCGGCAGTTTGTCTCTCCCGACGGGAATTTCAAGGTGCTCGTCTACACCGGCGACAAATGCGGCAAAACCAAATTTAAACTCTACACGAAAGATGATTCTTATCTCGGTCGCGCAATCATCGATAGCAACTGCTCACCAAACTATGACGGCGGCGCTTACTGGAACGCGGATCACGTCGCACTCGATTACCACTGCGCAAACGGCGACTGCTATCCCGTCTTCATCCGCCTCGATGGCAAAGACATGACCATCGATGACGAAATCAGATACCGCGAAGCTTACATGGCAAAGATGCGCGAGAAGTTCGGCGGCTAAGTTTTAAAGATTGATTCATTCGCACGGATGACGCAGCCGTTCGGCAACGTTGCCTAACAGCTGCGTCGATAACCGAGTCCGCGTCAGTAATCGACACTGCTTATTGAGCCGGCGCCTTGCCGCGCATGATCTTCGGTTCAGTCGTGATAAAGCCCGGGTTTGAGAGGATCTTGCCAGCGAAGAAACGCTTGTACGCGGTCTCGAGTTGTTCGAGTGGCGTGTCGGCGATATCGACTTCGACGTGACCTGCTTGGCCGAGCGACATGTTCTTCGATGACGTTGCCAGGATGAATGTCATGAAGTCACGTTGACCGCGAAGTGCCAAGAGCCACGGCATGTTGTCGGCCGAGTTTGGATCGAGCGTAACACCCGTAGCCGCTGCTGAGTTGAACGTGTAGTAACGTTCGGCCACCTGGCGAGACTGCGCGACGCCGTCACAGATCAACAGACCACGGCTCATCAGCTCTTCGGCACCTTGAGAACCCATCGCGAGCTTCATGGCGCGGAAACGAAGACCACCCTCGAAGAACTCTGGACGTGGGCGCACGATCACGCACGCTTCTGATTTTTTAAGATCGATCAGAAGTTCGTTTTGGTCCATACCGAGCGAAGTGCCAGAACCGAACGATTGGCCCGTTGCGGTTGCCGTCGAATGGTTCTGGTGAATGCTGATATCGACGCCCGCGCCAACCATGCCTGGTGCAGCCGTGAACGCTTTCATCTTCTTACCGAGCTTCGACATCAACGAAAGTTGAGAGATCGAACCAAGAAGACCGCTTGAGCCCCAGCTTGCGCCGTAGCCCCATGTGCGGCTGTTTGACTTCGAGACGGAGAAGTCCGCACCCGTTTGGAACGTGAGTGTACGACCGGCGCGAATCTTCTTCGCCTCTGGGTTGACTTCGATCGCGCGAATACGACGATCACGCAAGAAGACCATGTCAGGACCTCGCGTCGTCACCTGGTTCATACACTCGTCCATCCAAGCGCCCGAATTCATTTCGACGGCCGCGAGCTTCAAACCGCTCAAGCGAGTGCGCGGTGTGAAGTAGAAGAAGTAGCCGCAGAACTGAGCCGCAAGGCGTTTATCGAAGGCTTTATCACCTTTCACGAAATCAGCGAGCACCTGCTGTGTCACAACTGGTTTTGCACGACCCCACACTTGGGTGGCTGAGGCGCTACCAAAATTCTGAAGTGGCTGGTTCAAGTAATTGAGAAGGCCGTTAATGCCTTTTCCGTTTTTCGGGAGGATCCAGTTGTTTGTTTGCAGCGTTTGGTCTTTCGCGACGATCGCCGATTCATTGTAAATCGAAACGTAGTCCGCGTGGGCGCGACGTGCGAAGAGACCCAGGCTCTTCTCTTGATCCATGCGCTGTTGGTACGCTTTGCGGTCTGCGTAAGCGCGGTTGTAAAGCTTCTGCACCGTGATGCCGTCAAACGGGCCAATCGCACGACGTGCATACTTATCGACGCCGCCGTGACGCGCGATCGCGTCGATCGCATCGGTTGTCGGCAAATCACTCGAGAGATCTGTCGCTGGAATTGGCGTGCCCGCGTCTTTTTCGCCTTTAAACAACATCGGTACAACGTAAGTCGGCATGATGGCGCCGGTCTCGTGATCGACGAAGTTCTCGCGAGCGACTTTCGTTTTCGTTAAGAACTGGTCGTCTTTCGGAAGCTTGTCTTCATCTAAGATCATCACTTCGAAGACGAAGTATGAGCGAGCCGCCATCAAACGAATATCAGAGATCGGGAAATCGAGTTCGACACGCAGGTCGCCGCCGTAAGATTCCACGACGCGCGTGAGACCCAGCATCGGCGCAATCAACATGTCGGACTTACCGGAATCAGTGCCTTTGATCGGCGACACAAGTGCCGCCTTCAACAAGTATTTACCTGGGCGGATCGGCTCGTTACCGATATTCACGCCGTCACGAATGTTGCTGTAGCGGAAGACACGCATCGGGATCGTTGCGATCACGCGCTTAACCATCGTCATCGAGAGATAGTCGTCGACCATGTAGCGGATCGGCTCAAAAAGGTTTCCACCCGTTGAGAATTCGATCGTGCCGGCAAGGAGGCGAGACGGAACTGCTTTGCGCGCGTTGATGTCGTCAATGAAAGTAGGCTTTGCGTCGAGGTCTTGCGAAAAACCCCACGCCTGCCAAGGTGCGATCACGTATTCAGATTTCACCGAATACCCGCTCTTGTGCGTGATCGTCACCGGAATTCGGAACCATTTTTCAGGCGCGTAGTAACGGTGCTTGATCGTGTCTTCCCAATCGATACAGCCGACTTTGTCGTCTTTCTCAGATGCCGTTACGTCCTTTTTCGTTTTACCGTCAGCAAGAGTGACCGTAAATGTTTGATTGACCGCAGGGCGCGAGCCATTTGATAAATCTTTGAAGCACGCGCGGACGCTGTACTTCACCGTGCGGTGGTTCGCTACGTCTTCACGTATCGGGCCCGACCATGTCGGCGTCAAAGTCGACATGCGGAAAAGTGACGAGCTCGTTTCTTTTTTCTGTTGCGGTGGCAAGCCCGCGTTTGTCGCGCTCCCCGCTTTGCCGCCGACCGTTCCGTTTGAACCATTCGGCCCTGTCGAGCGCGTGCGCGGTTGGCTTCCGCCGCCGACGATATCGTCGTAAGAAAAATACTCAGCATTGATATCTTTGGCCGCTTGCGCGTTCGACGCGCGAAGATCGCCTGACTGTTGACCCGCTTCCGTCATCGAGCGCAAGTCGCCAACCGCAAAGAAACCTTCAAACGGCATCAAGCCTTTTGGTCCGTCAACGGGTGCCACTCGCACCGCGAGGAAAAACCGCGATGCTTCCGAACCTTGGACACGTAAACGAACCGTCGCGAAAATGCGGCCGCCATCGACAACGACTGGAACTTCGTCTGATTTGGAAACGAGCGAGCGCGTATCTTCTTTGCCGCCAGCAGTAACTACTTCAACAAGTGCGGCCGAAACTTTGAGCTTTCCTTTCAGAACGCTAAACGGCGCATAAGTCTCGGTCCCAAGCATATCTGTCAGAACAAGACGCGGTTTAATCTCCAAACGAAGGTCGCGCTGAAGCCCTTCACCGCTCGTGCTTGGCGAATTGGTAATCGGAAGACCGTCAAGATCGATGAAGCGCGGCTGCGAGCCTGCAAGATCGAGCTTCAGGGCACGCGCCGTTTGATCGGCATTTGCGATCTGCTCTGCAGGAGCGCTCCCATGCTGAAGGTCGACGAACTCTTGCGCCTTCGAGCTAAGTTTCCACGGATTGATGAGCATTTTGAGAGGACGTGCACCTGCTTGAGCGCCCGTCGCCGTCACTTTTCGTTCAATTGGAAGGTAGCGTTCGTTTGCCAGATAATCGAAGGCAATCGTCTCAGACCAAACCAAGCAGCCCTGATTGTTCGCCTGAAGATCGAGATCTTTTTCACCGCCCGAAACTTTGAACTTACCGCCTGCGAGAGCTTCTTCCGTGCGGCGGTCGCGCAAACAGGCCGTGAATGTATACTGTTTTGATTTCGGGATCGAGTAACCTGCGTAAGTCTCCGCGACATCGACAGCCGGATCGGAA
>CAJYOV010000085.1 GCA_913776405.1 Pseudobdellovibrionaceae bacterium | reverse complement strand
GCAAAGCCGATACACCAGAGAAAATGCGCCGTAAAGGTTCATTTCTCCGCCGTCATTTTGCCAACCCGCGTGGCCCGATGATGAAAGACGGTAAACCAACCCGTTTAGCTCTTTCGGCTCACGCATGGGGCGAACCTGTTCCAAAAACAATGGCCGCAGCTAAGAAGCTTGCCGCGAAAGGCACACGCCTCCTCGAACGCTACGAGAAGTCGAAAGAAAAGGCGAAGACATCGAAAACCAAAAAGTCGGGTGCTCGTCGCAAAACTGGCCACAAGACTTCTCGTAAAACGATTCACTGAGTAAATTCCGAATCCAAGCGGATCTAATTAAAAGCGGTCTTAGATGTCGTGCGTGTCGCCGTCGATGAGCGTTGGCGCGGCGACCGTATTTAAGCAACTTGTCTCGTCGGGTACAGCGGGTAAGCGGTTGAGGTCGTAACGTTCGACCGGCTCAGCAGAGGCTGGGTATCGGACCGCAATCACAAACGTACGAAGCACCGGATCGTCTTTTAGGAGTCGATCAATGGCTTCATGTTCTGCCGTAATTTTCTGGGAGAGTTCGCAGTAACAAGCGGACTCGTCTTTGTCGCGACACATTTTTTGAATCGCTGCGAGGTTTTGAACATGCTCTTTCAGCTCGCTGAAACCTTTTCGTTTTGCGAGTTCAGAATTTTGGGTCAATTCCGTTTCTTGTGTTGGTTTCGAATCGTGGAGGACATGCATCGAGATCAGAATGCCGGCAAACAGGACAACACCGCCAAGGACCTTATATTTCACGTCAATCATGTGTTCTTTATCGGTCGCGGACCGCACCTGACTGATGCTTTACGCAAATTCTCTTGGCATGGCTCTGATTGAAACAATCAAATCAAATAGGCGTTTCGTCGACTGATTTTCCTTCGCCGAACTGAGCGTCACATAATTTTCTATAAATTCCTCTTAAGTTATAGAGCTCTTGGTGAGTTCCTACTTCGGCGACGTGGCCACGGTCGAGAACCACGATTTTATCGCAGTCCATGATCGTCGAAATCCGGTGAGCGATGATGAGGCTCGTTCGGCCTTGGCGCACTTTTCGAGTGGCTTCCTGAATTAACTGCTCAGTGTGCGAGTCGATATTGGCGGTCGCCTCGTCTAAGATGAGGATGTCAGGGTTGAATGCTAAGATTCGTGCAAACGCAATCAACTGCCTTTCGCCGAACGACAGATTGGCTCCACGCTCCTCGACTTTCGCTTCGAGTCCATTTGCATGCGAGCGCAAGAATTCTGAAAGCCGGGCGCCTGCAGCGGCTCGAAGCGTTCGCTCTTTTGAAATCGCGGGGTCGCCGAGGCCAATATTCTGCGAAACGGTTCCACGGAACATAAATGTATCCTGCTGAACGACTCCGATGCGCGCGCGAAGTTGTTTCCGACCATACTGATCGAGCGGCTTTCCGTCGATCGTGATTGCACCTTCGGTCACGTCGTAAAGGCGCTGAAGAAGGGCGATCGACGTCGATTTACCGCTACCGGTTCGACCGACGAAAGCGACCGACTGTCCAGGTTCAATCTTGAGATTGATGTTTTCGATCGCGAACGGAAGTTCAGGTCTGTACTTGAAACTCACATTTTTAAATTCGATGGCACCAGCTAAACGATCGATTGAATCGAGACCCTCTTGAGACTCTGCTTTTTCATCTTGCAGCGTGAATACACGCTCCGCGCCCGAAAGGGAATTTTGGAGCACTTGATACTTTTCGAGAATTAAGTGAAGCGGGTCGATGAAGGCGCGTGTGTGTAACAAGAAAGCGACCATCGCGCCTGTTGTGATTGTGCCGTCGAGTGTGAGGCGACCACCATAATAAAGAGCGACAGCAACCGAGAAGCCGTTGAATAAACTTACGAGCGGCCAAAGGAGGGCGTAGGCCATGACCTGATTCATCATGTCTTGCCTGTACTCGCCGGAGAGTTTCTGAAAACGCGCATTGTTGCGACCGACTCGGCCATAGAGTTGAAGGATCCGCATGCCGCCGACATTCTCAGCGACGAAGGCATTGATTGCTGCCAGTTTGCCCTTCGATGCGCGAAGTGCGTCGAGAACACGGTCGCTCAAGCGCTTCACGATGTAAATGATTGGGGGTGCGATGATCAAGGTTGCAATCGTGAGCTTCCAAGAAATAGCGAACATCGCAGTTACGATCGCGGCCATTGAGACAAGGGCCGCAAAAACCATGATCAAACCTTGGGTGAAGACTTCGCCGAGACTAACAACATCATTCGTTAAGCGAGTCACGATACGACCGCTCGGCGTCTTATCAAAATAAGAGATCGGCAGATCTTGTACATGACGAACAAGTTCCGAGCGGAGGTCGAAGAGAATCCGGTTTCCTAAACGGCCGAAGACCACCATCTGCAAATAGTCCATCAGCGTCCCGCCGACTTGCAGTAGGAAGTAACCGATAATCGCCATTGCGACGAAGCCGTGATCGTTCTTGAGCACGCCACGGTCGATCACAAGCCCGAACACGACAACGGCTAATCGGGCAGCGCCCGCGCCCAGAAACACAGCAAGAATCGAAAAACCAAACTGTACCTTCCGGCGCATGAAGTAAGGCCAGAGGCGTACTAAAATCTCGCGAATCGATGTCCCAACGCGAACTTTATCTTCACGATCCGTGTCGTGGAACTCGTTCACCGGTTGTGCAGACGCTTGTGCGCTCATGCGTGTGATCCCGTCTGTGCCGGAGGCGCCATGTTTTGCATCGAGTTCATTTCGCGGTAGGTTTGGCTCATTGTTAAAAGCTCTTCGTGCGTGCCGATCGCTTCGATACGACCGCGGTTCATGACGACGATGCGATCAGCGTGTTTCAACGTTGCTAAACGGTGCGAGACAAGAATGACAGTGCGTTTCGTGCTGCCATCTTCTGAGTTCGCTGCCAAGTTCGATTTGAGCGCGCGGGTGATCGCTTTTTCCGTGCGGCCGTCCACTGCGCTCAGGGAGTCGTCTAGAATCACAAGCTGTGATCTGCGAATCATCGCACGAGCAATCGTCAGGCGTTGCTTCTGACCACCCGATAAATTCACACCGCGCTCACCAAGATAAGCTCCGTATGAGCCGGGGATACCTCGAATCTCTTGATCGATGTTGACGGTGTTCGTTGCTTCTTCTACGGCCTCTAGGCCCGGGAAATCGCTAAAGCCTAGAGCTACGTTCTCGGCAATCGTGTCACTAAAGAGAAAGACATCTTGAGTGACATAAGAGATGAAATGCGAAAGCGAATCACGACGAATGCGATCAATATTGACGCCGTTGATTCTAACAGAGCCTTGCGACGTCGGATACATACGTGTGGCGACTTGTAGAAGTGTCGTTTTACCCGCACCAACGGGGCCGACGATCCCGATTGTTTCGCCTGCGTGAATCGTGAGGTTGATGTCAGTCAACGCATCTTCGATTGCACCGTTATAGCGAAACGTCAGATTTTTCAGTTCAAGAGATTCAAATTTTTCAATGGTCTGATCGCCCAAATCCGGAATGTCCGTCTCAGTCGACAGAAGGTCTTTAATGCGCGAGAAGCTTGCGCGCCCTTGTTCCATCATGCTCGAAGCCAGACCGATGGCGCTGAACGGCCAAACCATACGGCGCACGTAATCGTGAAACGCCACAAAGCTTCCGAGAGTCACGGTCCCTTTCATCACATCCGGAGTACCAAACCAGAGAAGTGAAACGCCGCCTAAAATAATCGCGCTTTGAAACGACGGGTGAAAAAGAGCGTCGACTTGCACGACAGAATTGCAGGCCAACTCATACTCCCGTGATTTTCGGTTGAAAGCGTCGAGTTGATTCTGTTCTTGGGCGAAGCCTTTGATCACGCGGACACCCGCAACGATTTCTTGCGTGTTCGCTGAGACTTCTGCCAAGAGATCTTGTTCTTTGCGATACCGAGTGTGAATGGCGGCTTCGAGTTTTTTCATGATGAAAGGAATGAACGGGATGAAGATCAACGTCTTCCAAGTCCAATCCCAAGAAATCCAAATCATGATTGGCAGAATCATGCCCAACAAAAAGAGCGCATCCAAGAGCGTGAGCATCCCGGGCCCGATCGCCATCCGGAACGTGTTCACATCGTTGGTCATCAGACTCATCAACTGGCCGACAGGCGAGCGCTGATAAAAGCTTGGACCAAGTTCAGTGAGTTTCCCGAAGATCCGATTTCGAAGATCTTCCGCGACGGTGTGATGGAAGCGACCGAAGAAGTAGCGCCATCCAAAACGGAAAAGTGCCACGCAAGTCATGAGGCCTACGTAGATCAGAATGGCTAGAATCAGCTTTGTCGAATCTTTCGCCGTTACCGCATCAATTGCGTACTTCACACCTAAGGGTGTGAGCACGTCCAAGAAGTTCGTAATGAACAGAGAAAGCGAACCCAGAAAGAACACGCGCGGATGCTTTTTAAAGTAGTACCGGAACGGTTGAGTCTGAAGTGTGGTGTCTTGAAGTAGGTTCGACATGGGCTCTTAGCTTGCCTCAATGTGAGACGCCTGCCTAGGGCCTAACACCGCGCTCGAAGAGTTCCGATAAGAAGGAGGTAAACAGTGGGTCCGAGCACGCATGACGAAGAACGCATGCGAGTCGAAGCCTGAGATGTGGTCTTAACAGACGAAGGGATCGTAATGTATTCACCCGAAGAACTGAACAGCCTCCACCAATTCTTAAAATCAACAGGTGAGGGCAATCTCAAGAACATGCTTTGCGGCGGCAAGATGACCGACGTTCACTTGCGCGTTCTTTTGAAAGTTGCGCGCAACTCGAAAGAAGAAGAGTTCGTTCAACACTGGGAAAACTCAACGTTCCCGAAAGTGAAATTCGCCCCAAACGAAACAGCCCTCAAAGAAACATGCTATCCAATTTTCGCCGAAGCCTGCGCAAAAGTGGGTCTTCTTTCGGTGGCAAAAAAGGCTGCCTAATCAGGCCAGTTTGTAGCAGCGGTAGCGGATGCAGAGACAGTTTCAGTTCAGTTTGAGGCGTCAGACTAAAAACCCAAACTGAACTGAAACCGCATTTGATTCTTCATCTGCTGCTGAAAACTAAACTCCAGAGCGCTTCGAAATAAAAAAAGGCTTCGTGTCGCCACGAAGCCTTTTTGGTTTGAGCATCCTAATCGGTAGTTTTATCGCGCGTCCAGCGCGGATCCTGCGGAGCAGGATCTTAACGCATGAGGTTTTCGACTGAGAGCTTGCCGCCAGTGACGAGTTTGCCTGCGAGGGCAGGGACCGGAGTCGCTGAGTTCAAGATCGCGGCTTTCACTTCTTTTGCCGTGAGAGTCGGGTGAGCTGACCAGTAGAGCGCCGCTGCGCCCGCAACGTGCGGAGTTGCCATCGACGTTCCATCCCATGTCGCTTTGATACCGAACATGTCGACGACTGTGTCCGAGTACTTGTTGCCGACCGTTGTCGAGTAAACGACAACGCCTGGTGCTGCGATATCAACGGACTTCACACCCCAGTTTGAGAATGAACCGAGTGTGTTGTCTTTCGCGATTGCTGCGACCGACAAGATTGAATCGTAGTCGTAAGAGGCTGGGTAGCCTGGTTTCGCATCGGTATCGTTATCGTAACCAACACCGCTGTGGCCGTTACCTGCCGCCGCTACGAAGAGAACGCCAGCCGCTTCAGCGCGCTGGATCGCTTCGCGAAGTGCCAAGTTTTCTTGCGCGTCGCTTGAGTCTTCGCCTTCCGAACCCCATGAGTTCGAAAGAACTTTCGCGCCCATTTTTACGGCGTAATCGATCGCTTGGATTGCGCCAGCTGTCGTGCCCTGACCTTTTTCAGTCAAGAAACGCATTGCCATGATTTTCACGTTCGGTGCAACACCCGCGATACCCTTGCCGTTGTCAGCGCGCGCGCCAACGTTGCCGGCGCAGTGTGTGCCGTGGCCTGGGTTCATGCCTTTCATGATGACTTCAAGCGGGTCGCCTGCGAGGTCATAAGGCTTGTTGTCGTTCGTAGCGAAATCCCAACCGATGACGTCATCGATGAAACCGTTGCCGTCGTCATCAACGCCGTTTGTCGATTTGTCGCGACCTTGAGCGTCTGTTCCAGTTTCGCCCGGGTTTCTCCACAAGTTGTCGACGAGGTCTTCGTGAGTGTAGTCGACACCGGTATCGATCACCGCAACGATCATCTGTTCGCCGCGAGTTTTCTGCCATGATTTGTTGGCGCCAATATCGTTCATACCCCATTGCTTCGAGAAGTCCGGGTCTGCACCTGTGCCTGAAGCTGGACCCGCGCTTGGAATCGCTGGGTTGTCGGCAGCAGCTGTCGATTTCGCAGGCTTGTTAGCCGCGTTACCAGAGCCGTCGATCATGTGCTGAAGTTTTGCGCGAAGAGCCGCATCCTTCAGCTGGTAGTTTTCCATCAAGTGGACCGGGTAGTTCGGCTGAACAGACGCGACCGCTGGATGGTTTTTGATCTCTTTCAGAGTCATTGTTTTTAAGTTCTGAGCCGTGAGCTTCACGTGAACCCAGTTACCCGAGCCGAGAGTTTCAACTTGGCCGCCGCCTTGTTGAGCCATTGTCGTAAAGCCTTTGATCGCCTGTGCGTCTTTGAACTTGATGAGCAGATCGTTGCTATCGGTTGCAGCTGAAGCTGCTCCACCTACGAAAAGTGTTGTCGCCATTGCGACAGTTTTAATCATTCTTCCTGACAGTCCCATTAGGTCCCCTCCACTGGTACCAGCGTCCGTGCTGAAAATTGAATGGATCAAAGTCTAGGCACCTGAAAGTGGCGTTTGCAAAAGTTAATGACAGAAATCGAAGTCCACACGCGACATGCTTATGGTTTCGATAACTCAAGCTCGCGCCTAACCATACGGGCGGAACCATTGCGGGCTGCGCGAAAAGCGAGCAAATTGCTCTCGCTGGCGCTCGTTTCCGGGAAGTTCGGCCAACCGTTTCGCTATCCGATTGGTCCTTTCGTGAAACGAATCTTAGCGCCGCCGAGTTCACGAATTTCGAGAGGTTTCAGAGCGGGTCTTGAGAGTCAAAATCAACACCCCCTCGGAGGCTTTAACCTCGCGTCACGACGGCGAAAATTTCCGAAATCGGAAATGACAACCAAGTGACAACGTTCTAAAACTCATGGTACGAACGATCATCATAACTTGCGGATTTTCTAATCGCTTTTCGAACCGAAGGGTGCGCATCACATGTCGAATCCACTTCATCCAACGAATCCCGCGCCAACACTCGCGACGGCAACAAGCGCGTCTGACGCAAACCTCATCGAGGCGTCTAAGTCGTTCGCGTTTACAACACGTCTCGAATCGATCATCGCATGGGGTCGCAAAAACTCGATGTGGCCAATGCCTTACGGTACAGCTTGTTGCGGTATCGAACTGATGTCGGTCATGGGCCCTAAGTATGATCTCGCGCGCTTCGGCGCCGAAGTTGTTCGCTTCTCTCCGCGCCAGGCGGACATGCTTGTTGTTGCGGGCACGATCACAGAAAAAATGGCGCCTGTCCTCGTTCACATCTACGAGCAAATGCTTGAACCGAAGTACGTGATCTCGATGGGTGCTTGTGCATCGTCGGGTGGTTTCTACCGCGCGTATCACGTTCTTCAAGGCATCGACAAAGTTGTGCCTGTCGATGTTTTCGTTCCAGGCTGCCCTCCGACTCCGGAAGCCGTTCTCGACGGCGTCATGACTCTTCAACGCATGATCGCGACAAACACGCCACGCCCATGGGCTGAAAACTGGGTTCGTCCATCTTGGTTGAAGCCGGTCGATCAACTGGTTGTAAAGTAACCGAAGGAACTGCTTTTCATGTCAAACACACTTGAGTCTCTTCGCAGTGATCTTTCGCAATCTCCGGTTAGCCGCGAGCGTTTTGCGAACTACAAATTCTACTCGACAGCGGTTCGCGACGACGTCATCGAAGTCCCGAAAGACGACATCGTAGCTGTTCTTCGTTTCTTCAAAGAGACAGGCCGCTTCGATATCCTGATGGATCTTTGCGGCGCTCATTATCCAGAGCGCCCGAAGCCGTTCGAAGTCGTTTACCATCTCTTCTCGACACGCACGTTCCAACGCCTGCGTTTGAAAGTTCAACTCTCAGAAGGTGAGGCTGTCGACACGGCAACTTCGGTTTGGCGGTCAGCGAACTGGTTCGAGCGCGAAGCTTGGGACATGTTCGGTATCAAGTTTGCGGGTCACCCGAATTTGATTCGTTTGCTCACGCACCACGAGTTTCAGGGCCATCCGCTTCGTAAAGACTACGATGCCGATCGTCAGCAGCACTGCTCATCGGCGTTGCCTCTTCACTTCGATCCATCGTACTCGCACCTGCTTCCGGACGCGAAAGGGCACAACCTCGTTCCATTGAACATTGGTCCGTCGCACCCGTCGACTCACGGTACACTCCGCGTGATGGCAGAACTCGACGGTGAAACGATCGCGCGCGCGAACGTTGAACTCGGCTTCCTCCACCGTTGCTTCGAGAAAATGGCTGAGACTCACCCGTACAACCAGGTGATCCCTTACACAGATCGTTTGAATTACTGTTCAGCACCGATGAACAACGTCGGTTATTGCAAAACAGTCGAGCGTCTCTTGGGCGTCGAAATTCCGCAGAAAGCGCAAGCGATGCGCATCATCCTCGCGGAACTTTCGCGTATCATCGACCACTTCGTTTGTATCGGTGCAAACTGCGTTGACCTTGGTGCCCTGACAGCGTTCTTCCAGCTCTTCACGTACCGTGAACAGGTCTACAACTTGTTCGAGAAACTTTGCGGCGCACGCCTCACGGTTTCCCTCACGCGTATCGGCGGTATGGCTCAAGACGCACCTCCGGGCTGGTTCGACGACGTTCTCGAAACTTGTAAGCGTATTCGCCAAGGGATCGATGACGTCGAAGGCCTGATCACGAACAACAAGATCTGGATCCAACGCACGCAAAACGTAGGCGCGATCTCAGCTGAAGACGCGATCCAGTGGGGCTACACAGGTCCACTTCTTCGCGCAACGGGTGTCGGTCTCGATCTTCGTAAAGCTCAACCTTATTATATGTACGATCAGCTCGATTTCGACGTACCAGTCGGTTCGACAGGTGATTGCTACGATCGTTACCTCGTTCGCGTCGCTGAAATGCGCCAGTCTCTCAAGATCGTTGAGCAAGTTTGCAAAAACGTTCCAGAAGGCGACTTCACGATTCGCGACAAAGGCATCGTTCTTCCAGAGAAGAAAGACGTCTACGGCAACATCGAAGGTCTCATGAACCACTTCATGTTGGTCATCAAAGGTCTTCGTCCGCCGGTTGGCGATATCTACGATGCGACTGAAGCAGCAAACGGCGAACTCGGCTTCTACCTTGTGAGCGATGGCTCGGGTCGTCCGCACCGTTTGCGTGTTCGTCCACCGTGCTTCGCGATCTACCAATCATTCCCAGAGCAAATCACGGGCGGTCTTTTGTCGGACGTGATTTCGATTCTCGGTTCGATGAATTTGATCGCCGGTGAACTCGATCGCTAAGAGCCCCGTTTATCGCCAGGAATTTTGCCAAGCATACTGCCCAGAATATTGCTCAGAAAATTGAAGGAAAGCGCATCCATGTTTCAACTCTCAGAAGAAGGCAAAGCATACGTAAAGAGCGAACTCGCTCGCTACGAATCGAAACAGTCCGCGATCATTCGTTGTCTGTATCGTGCACAAGACGAAAACGGCGGTTGGGTTTCTCCGGAAGTCATCGAGCATCTTTCGCAACTGATGGATATTCCGGCAGCGCAGATCGACGAAGTTTCGACGTTCTATACGATGTTCAACCAGAAGCCTGTCGGTAAATACCACGTCCAGGTTTGCTGCACGCTTACGTGCGGCATGCTCGGCGGCCGTGAACTCACAGACGCGATGATGAAAGAAGCCGGCTGCAAGAAGCTTGGCGATGTTTCACCAGATGGCTTGTTCACGTTCTCGAAAGTTGAATGCCTCGGTTCATGCGATACGGCGCCGATGCTTCAGATCAACCGCGACCCTTACACTGAATCCTTGAACACAGAAAAAGGTCTTAAGCTCGTTCGCGATCTTCGCGCGAAAGGCGGTAAGTAATGGCAGAGGTCAAATATCTTTCTGAGCATTATCACAAGCCTGAGTACCGCGGTCTTGCGGGTTACAAAGCGAACGGCGGCTACGCGATGCTCGAAAAAGCATTGAAGATGCAGCCTCAGCAAATCATCGACGAAGTGAAGGCTTCAGGTCTTCGCGGTCGCGGTGGTGCGGGCTTCCCAACTGGAATGAAGTGGGGCTTCCTCCCGAAAAACGGCGAGCCTCGCTACCTTCTCTGTAACGCCGACGAATCAGAGCCAGGCACATTCAAAGATCGCGTGATGATGGAAAAAGCTCCGCATCAGCTGATCGAGGGTATGATTATTTCGGCTTATGCAGTGGGCGCGAAAAAAGCATACATCTACATCCGCGGAGAATACATGGGCCCGGCCGCGATCCTCGAAGAAGCGATCGCTGAAGCGAAAAAAGCCGGCTACATCGGTAAGAATATCTTGGGTTCGGGCGTTGACGTCGAACTCGATCTTTACTTGGGTGCTGGCGCGTACATCTGCGGTGAAGAAACCGGCTTGATCTCGTCACTCGAAGGTTTCAAAGGTCAGCCGAAGTTGAAGCCGCCATTCCCTGCGGTTCAGGGTTACTTGAAAAAACCAACGATCGTGAACAACGTCGAAACGTTGGCTGCAGTCGTCAACATCATTCGCGATGGTGGCCAAGGCTACCGCAAGTACGGCACCGAGAAATCAGCGGGCACGAAACTTTTCTCGCTCTCGGGTGCGGTTCAAAAACCAGGTACTTACGAAGTTCCACTCGGCTACAAGCTCATGGACTTCATCAATAACGAATGCGGCGGCCTTCTTCCGGGTCGTAAGTTGAAGGGCGTCATCCCAGGTGGATCATCGGCTCCGATTCTTTCGGCTGAAGAATGCATGGACGCCACTCTTGATTACGAAAACATGGCGGCGAAAGGTTCGATGTTGGGTTCGGGCGCGATCATCGTGATCGACGACTCGTACTGCATGGTCGACGTTCTTTCGACGATTACGCATTTCTACCATCACGAATCGTGCGGTCAGTGTACACCGTGCCGCGAAGGGACGGGCTGGGTTCAAAAGATCGTTCACGGCATCGTTCATGGAAACGGCAAGCCTGGCGACGTCGATCTTCTCTTGAAGATCGCGGACAATATGAAAGGTCGCACGATTTGCGCGCTTTCAGATGCGGCTGCACTTCCAGTTTTGAGCTTCGTCACGAAGTATCGTGAAGAGTTCGAGTATTTCATCAAAGAAAAGAAATCGAAAGTGAAGGGCACGCAGATTTACGCCCAGCTGAATCCATCTGAGATGGGAGCGCACTAATGCCTGAATCAAACAACACCGCTGCTCCAGCTACTGAACCAAAGATGCTGAAGATGACGATCAACGGCAAAGAAGTTGAAGTCAAAGAAGGCACTTCGATCATCGAAGCCTACTCACAGCACGGAATGAGCATCGCTCACTACTGCTGGCACCCAGGCCTTTCGGTCGCGGGCGTTTGTCGTCTTTGTATGGTTGAGATCGAAGGCAACCCACGTCTCCAAATCGCATGTAACACAGCGGTTACGGACGGCATGAAAGTGAACAACGAGAGCGAGAAGGTAAAAGACGCCGTAAAATGGGGTCTCGACTTCCACTTGATCAATCACCCTCTCGATTGTCCGATCTGTGACCAGGCCGGTGAGTGCGGTCTTCAAGATCAGTACATGGCGTACGGCAAATACACGCCGGAGATGGCTGAGAAGAAAGTAAAGAAACACAAAGTTGTCGACCTCGGCCCACGAGTCGTTCTCGACTCTGAACGCTGCATCCTTTGCTCGCGTTGTGTTCGCTTCACCGACGAAGTCTCGAAGACGAACGAACTCGGTATCTTCAATCGCGGCGATCGCGCCGAAATCGGCACGTTCGAGGGCAAACCGCTCGACAACAACTACTCGTTGAACACGGTCGATATTTGCCCGGTCGGTGCACTGACATCGAAAGACTTCCGCTTCCGTCAGCGCGTTTGGTTCTTGAAAGAACACAACTCGATCTGCACAGGTTGCTCGACAGGTTGCAACACTCGCGTGTTCTACAACAAGGAAGGTCTCTTCCGTATCAAGCCTCGCTATAACAAAGACATCAACGGCTACTGGATGACCGACACGGGTCGCGACGCTTACAAGTTCGTAAACAAAGAAGCTCGTCTTCTCGACGCGCGTGTTGTTTCGAACGGTCGCGGTGAGTGGATCGCGCCGAAACTTGCAGCTCGCAAAGCGGGCGAAGCACTCAAAGGTGCAGGCAAATCGGTTGCTCTCGTTGTCACCGGCCAATACATGAACGAAGAATACGAAGCTCTCTTGTCGTACTTCAAAAACGAAGTCGGCACAGATCGCGTGTTCCACTGGATCAACAACCCTGAAACCTTCGACTCGTTTGACGGCCTTCTCGCTCGTGGCGACAAGAACCCGAACACAAAAGGTCTTCTCGCAGAGATGGCGAAACAGGGCTTCACGGCTCAGTGGCGCGAACTTGCTGAAGGTCTTCAAACAGGCGCGATCAAAACGGTCGTTGTTGCAGGCCCAGAAAACCAGGCTGTCTTCCCAGATCTCAAAGCGAAGATCATGGAACTCTCGAAAGCATCGAAACTCGTTTGGCTCCAAGCGGGCAAAAACGATCAGCTCGAAGCTCTCACGGGTGACGTCACTTTGATTCCTTTGAAGACGTACGTTGAAAAAACTGGAACTTACGTGAACTACGCGGGCATCGCTCAGAAAGTTCACAAAGGTCTCACGGTTGTTCCGAATGCATTGTCGCTGGTTGAAGTCGTTGCACTTATGAAGGGCGAAGAACTTCCGGCAGATGATACGTACAACCAAGTCGGCTTGGGCCGCGTCCACAACGAGTTCACTATGGTGAGAGGTACATTATGAGTTTAGTTCAGAAGCGAACAGAGCTCTCGAAGTGGTACTTGCCGGCGATCTTCCAAGGTCTCGGTTGGACCTTCGTGAAGATGGTTAAGAACCTGGCGAACAAAAAGCAGATGATTACGTTGAACTACCCGGAGCAGAAGCACGAGTATTCACCGCGCTTCAAAGGGAACCACGTTCTCACCGTGAAAAAAGACGGCTCGATCCGTTGCACAGCTTGCATGCTTTGCGCGACGAACTGTCCAGCAGAATGCATCACGATCAAAGCGGCCGAGCACGAAGATCCAACCGTCGAGAAATTTCCGATCTCTTATGAGATTGACATGCTCCGTTGTGTCTTCTGCGGTTTCTGCGAAGAGGCGTGCCCTGTCGATGCGATCCGCATGGGTCCAGAGTGGCAGCGTCCTGCCGTCAACGGCGCAAACTTCGTCTACGATCTTAAAGAACTTGCGTACCGACCATCATTGAAAGGCGGCATCGTTTCTGTCGTCGACGAAACGGACCGTCACAAGGCGGGCATCTAAGCGGAATGGGCTCTGCTCTCGGTGAGCAGGGCTGATCGCGGTCGGTTCTGATCGCGGGCGGTGAGTTCTCGACTGGGAGCTCGCCTTTAAAAGAAAGAAAGCCTCGGGTATGGCCCGGGGCTTTTTGTTTTTCGAAGCTTTGGTTTCTTGGGCGGGGAGTTTGGGTTTCGTGCGCGCGATGAGTGAATTTCATGCGTCGAGGAGTGAACGTCATGCGCATGAAATCATGGGCGGGAAAATTCGGTGCTCGGAGGCGGGCGACAGACTGGCCGCGAGCCTCGGCCGCGACGAAAGCCTTCGGACAACGCCGCAGTTAGCGCTGCTTGCGAACTCGTTTTCGCCGCAGCCAAAGCCCGCGTCCAGCCTGCATTCCGATCTAGCGCCGCATCTCCGTTTTTTTTCCTGCGCCTGCCATTGCATCTCCGGATTCAGCGAAGCTATCTGCCTCTCTCAATCTCTCGACACTTCAGCGGACTTGCAAATGACGCAGCTATTCTTCAACGTTGGCGAATTGGTGCGTCGGAAACATAATACTTCGATTCGCGTTAGTGATCGCAGTTGCTCCTCGATCTCCTGGCGCGGAGACCCTAAAATCTTGAAATGGAAATCAAGTCGCTCGGGTTTCGGTCCGAACTTATTTTTCTCGAATTTGATGGTGAAGTACTCGATCGCGGCGAGTACGCGGTCGTGCGCACGCTGACGAATCCCGGATTTTACTGGGGTAATCTTCTGATTTTTGATCGGGCGCCTGTGAAGGGCGATTACGCGAAGTGGGTCGCGACGTTCGATCGCGAATTCGCGGACCCGAGAATCAAACACAAAACGTTCGCATGGGATTCACTCGCAAGTGAGATTGGCGACGTCGCCGAGTTCGAGGCGCACAACTTCAAGCTCGAGAAAAATGCCGTTCTCTCCGCGAAAGCGAACGAGATTTATCGCCCGCAGAAATACAATTCGGCAATCGAAATTCGACAGCTGAAATCAGGCGCGGAGCCGCAGGCCGAAGCCGATTGGCACGAGAATATCGAGCTGCAAACCAGAACAGGCGATCCGTACTTAACCGAAGCTCAATGGCGCGACTTCAGCACGCAGCAATCGCATCGCTATCGCGAGATGATCAAGGCGGGGCGAGGTGCGTGGTTCGGCGCGTTTCTGAACAACAAACTCGTTGCGAGTCTCGGCCTCTTCCACTCGAAGGGCGTTGGTCGTTATCAGATCGTCGTCACCGACGAAAACCACCGTAGACAAGGCATTGCGGCGACCCTCGTTTACGAAGCCGCAAAGTACGCGTTCCAAAATTGGAATGTGCAGGACCTCGTCATGTGCGCCGATCCTGACTACTTCGCAATTCGAATCTACGAATCTGGCACGTCGAGCGGTGACGGCGAAGAGTTGGATTGTACTTCTTCTTCTCAAGGCGCTCTGGGTGCGTTTGAGTGTTTTTAGTCGTAGTGTAACGCGAAGGTGAAGCGCCTTCT
>CAJYOV010000084.1 GCA_913776405.1 Pseudobdellovibrionaceae bacterium | reverse complement strand
CCCGCTTTTTGTGCGAGCGCGCAGATGTCTTTGATCGTCATGATTTCGATAACGCTTTCAAAACCGTTTCGACTTCGCTGTCGAGGATAAATGCGTGCGGTGACAACCGAATGCCTGGCGGCCGTTTCGAGAACGACACTTTCTTCGCGAGCAAAGAGGCTTCAACTTCGGCCATCGTTTTTAAAGGTGAGTTGTCTGACGGCGTGAAGTTGAGAATGGCACCTTTAATGCGCTCACCATGAGGTGAGTGAACAATGTAATTCTGTTCGCGAAGGCCGGACGCAAGTTTGTTCGAAAGCCGCTCGGCTTCGTTCGCTATTTCTGAGATTCCGGTTTGCTCAAAGAGATCGAGTGTTGCGCCGAACGCGACAAGCTCAAGCAAAGAGCGGCCACCCGGCTCGAATTTTTGAATGCCTGTTTTTAGAGGCACGTCCAGACCGGACGGGATGTCGGGCCCACCGTACGACATGGCACCAACCATGATCGGTTTCAGAAGTTCGAGATGGTCTTTCTTTAGTGCGAGGAATCCGACAGAGAGCGGTGAGGCCAACCACTTGTGAGCGCCGCCGCAAACCGCATCGAGCCCCGAAGTTTCAAAGTTGAAGGGGATTGCACCAACACCTTGGATCACGTCAACACAGGTGAAAATGCCGTTTGCCTTGCCAAGAGCTGCGAGTTGTTTGAGATCAGTCTGGGCGCCAGATCGAAATTGCACCCAAGAAACGGCGATGACTTTTGTCTTTGCGGTGACGGCTTTTTTGAGCGACTCGAACGGCGTTGCAAGGTTGGCGTCCGATTTCGCGACGACGACTTTTGCGCCACTGCGCTCGGCAGCAACACGCCAGGGATGAAAGTTCGAAGGATACTCTTGATCCCAAACGACGATTTCGTCGCCCGTTTTGAATGGAAATCCAAGCGCTACTTGGGAGATCGCCGCAGCACACGTTTGGAAAAACGCGATTTGCTCAGGCTTCGTACCAATGAAGCGCGCGAGCTTGCCGCGAACCCGCTCGGTCTCGTCGAAGGCGAGACTCACATTTTGAGGCTGCGCGCTTGAGAGCTTCAGAGCCCACTCGGTGACGGCTTTGAGAGTCGAAGCCGACCACGGCGCGAAGCCAGCGTTATTAAAGTGAAGAGCGTTTTCTCGTGCGTGGTCGTAAGCAGATTTAAAGGTCTCGATCATTCTTTCGAGCTTATCAGCCTGAACCCCGCATGTTGAAAGAAATGCGGTCGAAACGCGTTGCGTACCCACGGCGAAAGCCCGGCCCCCGAAGTCGCAAACGATCCACCGAGAAGAACGCGGTGCTTCCCATCGAAAGACGGCGTCGAGTAGTCCGGATAGAGCGGGTGCGTTTTAAAGCCTTCGAGTGGTTTGAATTCATCTTCGCACCACTGCCAGACATTCCCGATAACAGGGGAGTGACCTAGCGGCAAAGCCGGAGACTCAGAGCTGAACTTCCAAGCGACGTTCGCCTTTGCGACTTCGCCTTCGTCGGGCGTTTCGCCGAACCAGCGTCGAGCGTCCATCGAGTCTGGATGTTCTTCGTCGATCAGATGTCGAAGCTGCGCTTCGGTCGGGAGTGAACGACGTTGGCCGTCTTCTTGCGACCTCCACTTAGCGTAGGCTTGCGCTTCATGGTGATTAACGATGACGGGCCAAGAAAGAGGTAAGTCGATCAACTCAAACAGAGTCCGAATCTTCCATTTCCCAGACGTTTCTTTGGACCAAAACGAAGGGTTCTTTTGCTTGCGGAAATTTCGCCAAGCCCAACCTTCTTCGCTCCAAAGAGACTGCGTTTCGTACCCGTCGGCTTCCACGAATGCGAGAAAGTCGCCGTTCGTAATCAGACGATCGCTAACCAAGAACTCGGGCACGACCTCCTCGCGGTGACCGTCTTCGTTATCCCAGTAATAAACATCGAAATTTTCGGGTCGACCAAGTCTTGCGCGACCCGGCTGCACAGGAATCCAGTTGAGCGGGAGCGGCTGAGCTTCGGTCGGAGCAAGCGGCGCGAATGTTTCTGGGCGCTTGAGAACGTCGATTGGAAGTTCACGCATGAGAACGGACGTTGTCTCCAGGTGAATCTTCTCATGTTCAATCCCCATGATGAGAGCCCAGGCGCACGAGTCGGGTTTGAGATTGCGACCGTCGAGTTCAGGTGTCGTCTCGATCCATTTCAAAATCGTTCGCTGGCATTGGCTGCGAAACTCTTCGACCTGAGCAAGTGTTGGCCATGGGCCATCCGTTTTGTTCATGTCGTCCCACGAATTTTCGTCAACGCCTGTTGCGAACAGCTGTTGATAGCCTGGGTGCACATCCTCTTTCAGACATCCGGCATCGCGAAGTTTGTTGACCGTGAATGCTGCGGGATGTGCGTAGTAAAAAATCAGTGGAAAACGGAGTCGATGTGGCGGTGGCGTGAGAAAAGACGCTTCATCACGAAGAGCGCTGAAGAGGCGAGTTGTTTCTGCCCAAGTTTCGAGAAATTGAGCACGCGCTTGTTCACGGTTTGTCTGACTTAAAAAGAGAGGTTCGGATAAAGCCATGGTCGTCGCTCCTACAACGCGAATTTTAGGGCGCTCCGCCTCTGAATCAAGGTGGTCAGCCGAATGAGGCTTGAACAACACAACCTGTGGGGCAATGATGCACTCTATGAGCAAACTTTCAGATCTAGATACGATCTTATTGACCGTGAAACAGTTTTGCGAAGAACGAGAATGGGACCAATTTCATCAGCCAAAAGATCTCGCGATTGGCTTAGTGACTGAAAGCGCGGAACTCTTGGATCTGTTTCGGTTCAAAAGCGAAGCTCAATGTCGCGAAATCATCTCTGAATCTGGAAGCCGCGAGAAAGTATCAGACGAGCTAGCAGATATCCTCTTCTTTGTTCTGCGTTTCGCCGAGCGCACGGGAATAGCATTGCCCGAAGCTCTAGAACGCAAGCTTGAGAAAAACCGCGCGAAATATCCGGTTGAGACAGCGCGCGGTTCGAATAGGAAATACAACGAGTAACGAGGATTTTAAGCCATGGCTCAAGTGACAGATTCATTCACGTTTAATCGCCAACAGTTCATGAAAAACCGGACCGTCATGGCACCGATGACAAACATGCAAAGCCATGAAGATGGCACTTTGCACGAGCGCGAGCTCCGTTGGCTCACGCGCCGAGCTGAAGGTGACTTTGGGATGATCGTCACTTGCGCGTCGCACGTTCGCAAAGACGCCAAGGCATGGCACGGCCAGCTTGGGTTCTTCGATGACAGTTTGCTTCCGGGCTTGCGTGAGATTCCGCGTGAACTGCATCGGCATGGGGCCTTGGCGATCGCGCAGCTTTTCCATGGCGGTGTTCGTTCAACCAGTAAGACGACAGGGCAGCAGCCAGTTGCACCCAGCGTTGTGCATCAAGATTTCAAAGATTTTGAAGTCCCACGCGCGTTGAGCGAAAAAGAAATTCTGGAGATTATTCAAGATTTCAAAGCTGCGGCTGTGCGCGCTCACAAAGCGGGCTTCGACGGCGTCGAAATTCACGGCGCCAACGGCTATTTGTTCACGCAGTTCATCAGCACTGTCACGAACCTTCGTACGGATAAATGGGGCGGTTCGCTCTCTAACCGCGCACGTTTTCTCTTCGAAGTTCTTAAAGAGATTCGCAGCGCCTGCCCATCGCCGTTTATCGTCGGCGTTCGCCTGCTTCCAGAAGACACTGCGAAAGCCCGCGGCTTCGACATCGACGAAACCTGTCAGCTCCTCGAGCAGATGCCTGAATATAAAGTCGACTACATCCACCTTTCAGGCCGCGACGTCCGCGCCAAGCCTTGGAAATACCCAGAAGGTTCACGCACGATTCTCGCTCGCTTCCGTCAGTCTCTGCCGTCAACAATCGCTCTGATCGCCGCCGGCGGCATCAAAACCGAAGGCGACTGCGAAGCCGCCTTCCGCGACGGCGCCGATCTCGTCGCCGTAGCAACCGCCGCTATCACCGAGCCCGACTGGCCAAAGAAAATCGCAAAGCCAGGCTTCATGCCGAAGGCCCTGCCACTGACTGTCGCCGAAGCGCGTGAACGCGCCATCTCTGAGCCGTTCATCGAGTATTTGAAGACAATGAAGATGGTGAAATCGGAGTAGGCGGCTAGTGGGCTTGCGGGTGCTGGCTTTCGGTCGCTGGCTTTCGGTCGCCGAGGGTGCTGAGTGGCTCGATTGCCGCGAGTGCGAGTTCGGCTTTCTTGGTGAACGTGCGCCAGTGCGGGCGCGAACTCCTGAAGGAAAGCGCTTTTCGGGTCGAAGGCGTTTTTTGGTCGTTGCGCGGGGACCTATTCCTGTTCATCAGAGCCGTTTTTTACGATGCTTGTGCGAAGGCGCAGTGCTGGTATGACTTGGCACGTGCCGAGTTCGATTGGCATATGGTTCCAACGACAGATGCGGTCCGAGTCCGACGATCAAGGCTGCGCGTGCCGCCCTTGCTAACTTCGGTGCACCATCGCGTGATGAGCCCAACAGAGCGTCTGCAAATTTTCAGCGCCGTGTGTTCCGCCATCTGCGAAATGAACGACATGATGCTTTTGAAGCCAGCGCTTCTGCGAGCATCGCTTGCCGTGTCGATCGGTGAAGCTGCACTGATTTTGATCGCGAAGGTGAAGCCTGTGAACTTGCGCTTGCGGAATGCGGCGACTTCGAGCGGATTTCGAGCACAACGATTCGCCTGCAACTTTTTGATCAGTCGAAACTATGTGAATTGTTTCGCACGCAGTTTCGCTCTGTTTCGATGATGATTTGTT
>CAJYOV010000083.1 GCA_913776405.1 Pseudobdellovibrionaceae bacterium | reverse complement strand
CCACCTGAGTAATTGATGATGTTTGCTTTCATCTTCACGGCATAACGAATGGCTTCAACCGTGTTTTTCAAATTGTTCGAGCCCGACGATTTTGGATCGAAGTACTTTAAGACCATGAGGCTTACGTTTGGCGAAACACCGCTGATACCGTAGCCGTTACCGCCCTTCGCGCCGATGATCCCGGCGATATGCGTACCGTGACCGTGGTTGTCCGTAAGGTTGTTATTTGCTTGCACGAAATTCCAACCGTGAACGTCGTCGACTAAGCCGTTACCGTCATCGTCGATGCCGTTTGTGGCTTTGTCGCGGCCCATGGCGTCTTTGCCTGATTCGCCTGGGTTCGACCAGAGGTTGTCGGCGAGATCGCGGTGTTTCTCATCGATACCAGTGTCGATGACAGCGACGACGATATCTTTCGAGCCTTGAGAGATTTCCCATGCGCGAGCGGCACTTGTTTTTTCTAAACCCCAACGATCTTTGATGAACGGGTCATTGAAGAGAACTTGAGATTCTTTCGCGCCTGATTTCGCTTTCTCAGATTTGACCTTGCTTAGAACCATGTCGCGATCGTCGTGCGAATCTGCAACAGTCCCGGTCGGTGAGCTTTTCAGTGTGGCTTGTGTTGTGCGGGCCGCGTGAGCATCGCTCGAAGTTGAGGAAGAGACGAAGCCGTATCCTGCAAACGCTGCGAGGATACTAAAGACGCCTAAGCCTGCGCGAACCATCTTATTCTTTCTCATCGACTTCCCCTTAAGCCTTGACCTAACTCATCCTTTTCGGTCGTAGACTCACAAGAAGTAAGAGCAAGAGTGAGGCCGATTCAAGATCGCTCGAAAAGGCCTCAAGTAGCGGGAATCATTGGGTATCGTTATGAGAATCGGAGGGGTGTGCGATCAGGGTTTTACATCCTGTAGATTTGCTAGACACCACTCTGGGAACGGGATCGGATTTCCTCCCGAATTGAGACGCTTGTAGAAGATGAAGTTTCGCATGACGAGTTTGATGTAGTTCCGAGTCTCTTCGTAAGGCACGTCTTCGATAAACGCGAGCGTGTCGCCGCGATAGCGCGTGCGGATCCAACCAGAGATCGCTTTTTCGCTCGCGTTGTAGCTCGCAACCGTTGGGATAAAGCTTGTGTGCCAGTAGTTCTGAAGCGAACGAACAAACGCCGTGCCGAGCGGGATATTCGTTTCTGGCTGATAAAGATCTTCATGGTCGGAAATCGAGATGCCCGCGCTGGAACTCGCTTTCTTAGCCATCTCTGGGATCAACTGCATGAGTCCAAAGGCGTCAGCCGGGCTTCGCGCAAGCGGATTGAACGACGACTCTTGGCGCATGATCGAGTAGATCAACTCCGACTGTACGTCAAAACGCGAACTTGCTGTTTTCACGAGTGCAGTCCACGGTTGAGGGAACAGAAGTTCAGGGTTTGTTTCGAGAAGTCTTTTACGCTGTGCCGCCGGCAATTCGTAAAGTCGATTGAAGAGCGATTGGTAGTGACCCGCTCGCGCATAGCTCTGAAGGAGATCGAGCGACTGTTGATCGCTGAAGGCAGACCTGCGATCTTGCGTGACTTGATCGAGGAACTTACGAGCAAGTTCGGATTCTCCGCCTGCTAAGAGCCACTCGAACGTGAGTTTCTCTTCAGGCATGAGCGCTGATTCTTTAGCTGCGTGAGGTGCTTCAGCAACTTTGCCTTCATCGGCAGGCGCACGGAGATCGGCGGGCTTTCCGAGCGGTGGAATCATTTGGCCGAGTTCTCGGTAGGCGAGAAGGCCGTACCAGCCGAGTGAATCTTCAGTTGCGAGCGATTGAAACTGCGCGTTCGCTTCTTCGATTTGACCGAGATCTTTAAGAGTGCGCCCGAGCCAGAAACGGTTTCTCGCTGCAGCGGTAGGGGAATCTTCTTGGGGAATGAGTGCGGTGAGGGCTTCTGCGGCCTCTTTCAATTTACCGATCTTGCGCTCGTTCCATGCGCGGTACCAGAGAACTTTCGTACGGAAATCTCGCCCGTGCGCATTGATATCGATCGTGTTTAGAATCTTGACTGCATTTGCAAATCGCCCAGCCTCTTCTTCGATGCGGGCGCGTACGAGTACGGCATCGTCGACGTTGATGTAACGACGCGTTTGTTTCTCGGCGGCCATGAGAATCTGTTCAGCTTCCGTGGGACCACCCTCGGTCCAAACGGCGCGAGCGAGCGTAATCTTCGTGTCGAGATATTTGTCGAGGAGGCTTGAAGCTTGCTTTGCGTTCTGCGCGTCTTGTTTGCCTTGCTTTGCAAGCGCAAGCCCCGGCTTTAAGAAGTTCGCCTCCGCAAACGCAGAGTACTCCTTTGTGCCTTGGACGTAGAGGTCCATTTTCTTCTCGAGCTTGTAGCTCATACGAATGCCATCAAGCGCTTTTAGCTGGTCTTGCTTCGAGAAATCAGGCGTGGTGAGAACGCGCTTGAACCAGTTGCGTGCCTTCTCGAATTCACGTACTTGTTTGAAATCATTCGCGACCGCGAGAAACTGATCGGGCTTCGGGTCTGCGATAAATCGCGGCGCAACGGCCTCAAGCTTTGTTTGGGCTTCGGCGCGTGTGGCTTCGTCTTTCAATTCGCTCGCAAGGGCCGCAACGTTTTGAAGTCGTGCGACCTTATCCGATTGAAGCTTTTCGAGCGAAACCGCTTGAAGCGACAGCTTCATCATCCAAGGCTTGTCGTTCGCGCGCTCCGCTCTTGCGAGACTTGATCGAATCAAAGTCTCGGACAGCCAAGGCTCTGACGTCGATTTCAGAACGTCTTCGATCGGAGCGAACTTCGCTGAGTCGCTTGGGCAGACTTCCATCGCGCGTAGGCGCGCAATGTTCGCAAGCGGAAAGCGGCGTTCTTCTAAAACCTCGCGCCAGAGAGCGCACGACTTGCCAGGATCGCTCGTCGACCACAAACGCGCCTGTTGGTAACGAACGAGAAGACGAAGCGGATCATTTGACGGATCAGCGAGATATTGCTTCTCGAGAGTCGCGTCGACGTTCACGGGATTTCGGCCCCAAATATCGGCTGCCTTGCCTGGAGGGAATGGGTACGACAAGCTTTGACGACTTGAAATCGTGGAGCACGCGCACAACAGGGTGAGAATAAGTCCGAGGTTGATGGCGGCGAGATGGATGAGAATTCGTTTGAAAAGACGCATGTTTCTCTAGTGTCGCCGACACGGATTCCGCCTTGGAAGTGCGGTTCGGCCACGAGGGCAGATCTGGACTTAAGTCATCGCGCCCAGTAGAATAGGGCGCTAGTCAAAACGTCTTGGTAAAAAATGTCTGAACAAACCGTACGCAAAATCATCCACGTCGACATGGACGCGTTCTACGCGTCGGTCGAGCTGCGTGATCGGCCAGAGCTTAAGGGCAAGCCCATCTCGGTTGGTGGATCGCCCGAGGGACGCGGCGTTGTTGCGACAGCGAATTACGAGGCTCGAAAATTTGGCGTGAAATCGGCGATGCCGATGGCAACGGCCATGCGGCTCTGCCCGCACTTGGTTTGTATCCGGCCTGATTTCTCTAAGTACAAACGCGAGAGTCGAAAGGTGCGTGAAATCTTTGAGCGCTTCACGTCGAAGATTGAACCGCTCTCTCTTGATGAAGCTTACCTCGACGTGACAGGTCTCGATCTTTTCGGGGGCAGTGCCACCCGCATTGCGGAAGAAATTCGACGTCTCATCAAAGAAGAAACGGGCTTAACAGCTTCGGCAGGTGTAGCGCCGAATAAATTCCTCGCAAAGATCGCAAGCGACATCAATAAGCCAGACGGCATCAAAGTCATTCGTCCAAACGAGATCGAGTCGTTCATGAGAACACTTCCGATCGAAAAAATTTGGGGTGTCGGTAAGGTTACAGCGCAGAAGATGCATTCACTCGGTTTCTTTACGTGCGGCGATCTTCAAAAAAAATCGCTCGGTGAACTTAGCGCGCTCTTTGGTAGCTGGGGTGCGAAGCTCTACGATTACGCTCGCGGCATCGATAATCGCGAAGTGAAGGTTTCACGTGTACGCAAGTCGCTGTCGGTCGAAGAGACTTACAGTGAAAACCTGGAATCGCTTGAGGAGTGTTTGAACAAGGTTCCGGAACTCTATGAGGATTGGAACGAGCGCATGCTTCGCTCCGGCGCCGCCGATCGAATCCGCGGCATCGTCGTAAAATTGAAGTTTTCTGATTTTAAACACTCGACTCGTGAGCATGTCTTCACGGGATATCCCACGCTTCAGGACTTCCAAAAGCTCCTAATAGAAGCTTGGAACCTGCGACCCGATCCAGTCCGCTTAATTGGCATCGGCACACGCTTAGAGGCCGCCTCCGAAGAACGCAGCCCCGCCGGCCAACTCCGCCTGTTCTAGGAGGTACCGCGTACGATTTTGCCACTCGATGCGTTAGAC
>CAJYOV010000082.1 GCA_913776405.1 Pseudobdellovibrionaceae bacterium | reverse complement strand
CTGGAATGCATGTCGGGTGAATTTGCGTGAAGCAAGGGTTTGCGAAGTAGGCGCCTTTTTTATGTGCACGCCAAGCCGCCGTCGCATTGGATTGTTTCGCGTTCGTAGAGAGATAGAAGACGTTGCCATAGCCGCCAGTAGCAAGAATCACGGCGTCCGCCGCGTGAGATTCGAGCTCACCAGTCACAAGGTTTCGAACAACGACCCCGCGTGCCGCTCCGTCGACCATGACAAGATCGAGCATCTCGCGACGAGTATAAAGCTCAACGCCTTTGGCGTGAACTTGTCTCATCATCGCTTGGTAGGCGCCGATCAACAGCTGTTGGCCCGTCTGGCCGCGAGCGTAGAACGTACGAGACACTTGTGCGCCACCGAATGAACGGTTTGTGAGAGCGCCGCCGTATTCTCGGGCGAACGGAACACCTTGCGCGACACACTGATCGATAATCGAAGGCGAAATTTCTGCGAGACGGTAGACGTTTGCTTCGCGAGCGCGGAAGTCGCCGCCCTTAACCGTGTCGTAGAACAAGCGGTATACCGAGTCGCCGTCGTTTTGGTAGTTCTTCGCGGCGTTGATACCACCTTGCGCTGCGATCGAGTGAGCGCGGCGAGGTGATTCGTGAATGCAGAACGTTTTAACTTTGTAGCCGAGTTCCGCGAGTGTCGCCGAAGCCGACGCGCCGGCGAGACCCGTGCCGACAACGATGATCTCGTGTTTTCGCTTGTTCGCTGGGTTCACAAGCTTCATGTCGAACTTGTATTGAGACCACTTTTTTTCGAGTTCCCCTGGAGGTACTTTTCCGTCGAGTTTCATTCTTAAAGCCCTTCCTTAGTGCGCGAAGAAGTAAACGTAGATTGGTTGCGACAAGAAACCTGCCGCGACGATGAAGGCGTAGAGGTAACCGAACTTGCTTAACATCGGCGAGAAGCGCGAATGGAAAATACCAAGCGACGCAAACGACGAGTAGAAGCCATGGCTCAAGTGAAGACCCACCGCCACCATGCTCACCGCATACCAAAACACGTAGCCCGGTTGCTGAAACACTTCGATGACGAGTCGGTGAAGATCACGCATGACGACACCGTCGACCGTCGTTTCGTAGTGCGTGCCGTATTTGAACGTAATCAAGTGCGTAATGATGAAGACCAAAAGAAGTGATCCGTGGAAGATCATGAACTTCGATTGGAAACGCGCTTTCTTCTTACCGTTTGTCGGCATCGCGTATTTCTGAGGACGTGCGCGCTTGTTCTCGATTGTGAGCCAAACCCCGTCGATGACGTGCATCGCGAGGAAGACAACCAAAGCGAGTTCCGCAACTGGCAATAAAGGGTTCGAAACGAGAGTATGGCCATACTTGTTGTAAGCATCCGCGCTGACGAGAATGAGCATGTTCCCCGCCATGTGTGTGAGAACGAAGAGACTCCAAACGAGTCCCGAAACGCCCATCACCTGCTTGCGTCCAATTGAGGAGCTGAAGAAACCAATCACGAGCAAAATCCTTACTGCGTAACAGCGTTAACCGGTTGTTTTCAATTAACTATCATTAACTCCGCGCACGGCGATGTGTCCAGAGCTCAGTTCAAAACTATCCGGGGGTTGAGTGCCGAGAACTTCTCTGACATAAACACTCTAAGCCGGAGGCCCCATATGAAAGTATTCGTCTGCATCAAGCAGGTTCCAGACACGGAAACCAAAATTAAGCTCAAGCCCGACAATTCGGGTGTCGATTTCACCGGAGTTAAATGGGTTATGAACCCATACGACGAGTTCGCCGTCGAAGAAGCGATTAAAATGAAAGAGGCTGGCAAAGCGCAAAGCGTAACCGTGTTCTCGGTAGGTCCAAAGACCCGTGTGGTTGAAACTCTCCGTACCGCTCTCGCAATGGGTGCGGATGACGCAGTCGTAATCGACGCGCCAGAAGACCTAGACCCATCGGCAACTGCAAAAGCTCTTGCGGGCGCCATCAAAGCCGAAGGCGAATTCACTTTTGTTTTAACCGGCAAACTTGCAATCGACGACAACGCAGCATCAGTCAGTCAAATGCTTGCTGAAAACTTGGGCGCAGCGCAAGCCACTGTGGTTTCGAAGCTCGAAGTTGCAGAAGGTATGGCAACGGCCGAACGCGAAGTTGAAGGTGGTACTCGCGAAGTCACTCAGATGAAGTCACCTGCCGTGATCGGCGCAAACAAAGGCTTGAACATGCCTCGCTACGCGTCTCTTCCGGGCATCATGAAAGCTAAAAAGAAGGCGATCAAAGAACTGACCCTCGACGGCGTTGGCGTTTCGGCTGCCGACATCCGCGTTCGCCATAAAAACTTCCAGATGCCGGCCGAAAAGCCTGCGGTCAAAATGCTCGCTGGCGATGCAAAAGCGCAAGCGGCAGAGCTGGCTAAGCTTCTTCGTGAAGAAGCCAAGGTTCTTTAAACTCTTTCAACTCCTCCCAAAGGATTCACTCCATGTCTCAAGTTTTAGTTTTTGCTGAATTCGCAAACGGCCAGTTGAAAAAGGGAACACTCGAGCTTCTTTCAGCCGCTCGCAAATCGGGTTTGAAAATCCAAGCTCTTGCTCTCGGTTCGGGCGCAAAGGGTTTGGCCGATCAACTCGGTAAAGAAGGTGTTGACCAAGTTTTCGCAGCCGACGACGCGAAACTCGACCAGTACAACCCTGAACTCTTCGCGGAAGTTGTCTCTGGCGTCCTCACAGCTCAAAAGCCAGCTGTCGTTCTCGCTTCGTCAACAATGCTTGCGCGCGATCTCTTCCCTCGCGTAGCTGCGCACATGAACGTCGGCGTTACGAGCGATTGTACAGAGCTTGAAATCTCAGGCTCTGGCGACGTGAAAGCACGCCGCCCGATGTATTCAGGCAAATGCACGGCTGAAGTTGCGTTCGAGAACAGCCCGACGAAGATCGTTCTCATGCGTCCAAACCAGCTTTCAATCACGCCTGCAACGGCAGCGAAAACGCCTTCGGTCGAAGCCGTTTCGATGCCTGCAAAAGATTTGAAGACTCTCGTAAAAGAAATCGTCAAAGGCACGTCTGGCAAACTCGATCTCACCGAAGCAAACATCATCGTTTCAGGTGGTCGTGGTTTGAAGGATGCTGCTGGTTTTAAAATCGTTGAGGACCTTGCGAACGTTCTCGGCGCGACTGCGGGCGCCTCTCGCGCGATCGTCGACGCTGGCTGGGTTCCACATACGATGCAGGTCGGCCAAACAGGTAAAACTGTTGCGCCAACTCTCTACATCGCGATCGGGATCTCGGGCGCCATCCAGCACTTGGCCGGCATGAGCGGCTCGAAAGTCATCGTTGCCATCAACAAAGACGCAAACGCACCGATCTTCCAAAAAGCAACTTACGGAATCGTCGGCGACGCCTTCGAGATCGTCCCTGCTTTGACCGAAGAGTTCAAAAAACTCCTCGCACACTAAACCTTGAGAACTGATCTTAGGTTGAATTCGGTGGCCACTTGAAAGTGGCCACTTTTTTTATGAGAGCCCACCTTTATGAAGAACAAGCTGATCGGCTTTCTCGTCTTCCTCATTTACAAATCGCTCTACGTCACTTGGCGCATTCGTTTTGTTGAGCCTGAGTTGTCGAAAGATCTGCGCGTGAATCGGAAGCCGTATATCATCGCTCACTGGCACGGCGATATTCCGGGCGTGATTCACATGCTTAAGCCGCTGCATGCGGCGGCAATCATCTCGCAGAGTAAAGATGGCGACATCGTCGATACGCTTGCTCGCCTTTTGGGTTCGAAGACGTCTCGCGGCTCAAGCACGCGCGGTGGCGCGGGTGCCTTAAAAGGCATCTTGCGACTCGCGAAAGAGGGTTGGACACCCGCGATCGCGATTGATGGCCCGAAAGGGCCCCGCCATGAACCGAAACCCGGCATCTTCGAGATCTCGCGCTTGATCAATGCGCCGATCGTGCCCATGACCTGCACGATTGATCGAAAGTGGGTCTTCCATAAAGCATGGGACCGCACGGAACTTCCGAAGCCATTTGCCAAAATCGTGATCTCTTACGGCGAGCCGATCCCAGCCGTTTCGCGAGATCGTGATGGTCGAGACCCAGACCTTGCTCGAGGCCTCGCAGATGCGATGGCTCACGCTCAGCGAAACGCTAGCTCACTCACCTAAAACTCAAACGAAACTGAGCTTGCGACCGACAAAAACCGTGCTACCCTTTTATTCAAACGTTCCAAGGATTTAAGGGGTTTCACCATGATGCGGAACACGGTTGCGCTAGTAGCGGCGATGATTTTAACTCTCGGGGCTTCGTCGTTTGCGCATGCTCAAGGTAATGAAGTTGTCGCGGTTGTCGGCAACAAGTCGATCACTTCAAAAGAACTCAACGACAAGTACGCTGAAGTTCAAAAACAAACGATCAATCCACCTTCTAAAGAAGCGTTTCTCGAAGATTTGATTCGCTTCGAGATGGGCGTTCAAGAAGCCGAAAAACGCGGTCTTCAAAAAGACCCGATCGTGCAAGAGCGCGTTCGCCAAGAGTATTACAAAGGCTTGATCGAGAAAGAACTCGGTCAAAAAATCTCTGAGATTAAAGTGACTGAAGCCGAGATGCAGAACTTCTATAAGAAGAACCCTGAGATCCGCACAAGCCACATCTTGATCGAATTCCGCCCTGAAGCGACGGCCGATCAAAAGAAAGCGGCAAAAGATCGCGCAGAAGAGATCTACGCCGAAGTTAAGAAATCGAAGCGTCCGTTTGAAGAGCTCGTAGCCCTCTATACAGATGACGTGATGTCAAAGCGTACGGGCGGCGATGTTGGTTGGCAGTCACGAGTGACGCTTGTCCCGACGTACTACGACGCAGGCCTCATCGAAACGCAGTATGGCTACCACATTATTAAAGTGACAGGCCGCCGTGGCTACGCAGATGCGAATAAACGCCAGATTCGCGCAGCCGTTTTTGATGAGAAGCGTAAGCAACTCTTCGATGACTACTTCAAGAAGTTGGCTCGTCAGTACCCAGTGAAAATCAACAAGGCTGTGAAGTAAGACATGAAGACAATCTGCATCCGGCAGATTCGAAACGAGGGCAAGACTGCCCTCGTTTTTTCGTTTCTGGCGCTTTCAATTTTGCTGGTTAGCGGCTGCTTCTCTAAAGAATCGGTCATTCTCGATAAGCCCGTGCTCGTCATCAACGGTCAGCAGGTGTCGACAAAGCAATAGAGTGAACGTCTCGCTCTGCGCTTGAGAACTTACGATGCGCTCAGCGCAAAAGACGAAGCGAATCTCGAGCGCGCGAAAGAAGAGACGATCAAAGCGTTCATTCTCGAAAATATCGCCCGCACCTATGCGGATAAGAATGGCATCAAAGCGACCGACGCCGAAATAGAGGCCGAAGCTAAAAAAGTTCAGTCGAGTTATCCAGACGAGTTTTCATTCCGTCGAGCGCTTGCGGATGAACACATCTCTTACGACGACTGGAAGAAGGATCTTGCACTCACCGTGCTCCAAAAGAAGATCTTGGAACAGATCACCTCAAAGCTGCCGGATCCGACCGAAGCGGAGATGAAAGACTACTACGAGTCCAATAAACCAAAATTCCAGCAAAACGCCCGCGTTCGCCTGCGTCAGATCGTCCTCGAAAAAGAAGATGACGCCAAGCGCATCATGGACCAACTCAACGACCACGGCGACCTCGCAAAGCTTGCGAAGCAGTTTTCGATCGCGCCCGAAGGCTCAAATGGCGGAGACACAGGGTGGCTCGATAAAGGTACCCTCGAAGTTTTTGACCAGGCGTTCAAAATGAACGTTGGGGCACGGAGTAAAATTCTAAAATCCCCCTACGGCTACCACATCTATGAAGTCCTCAAAAAAGAACCGGAAGGTCGTTTGAACTTCACAGAAGCGAAAGATAAGATACGGGCGATTCTCAAAGAACGGCGCCAACAGGCAGCGTTCTCAACTTGGCTTGAAGGTCAGGTGCGTGAGTCGACGGTCAAACGCGACGACGCTCTTCTTCAAGCGATTAAGGTCACGACCCGGGGGTCTTGATGAACCGCTCGCTCTCTTTTTTGAAGTCTTGCACGACGACTCGCTTCGCGATGATGGCTCTTTCCGCATGCTTGCTTGCAACAGGGACTGCCGCTTTCGCAGAAACAGTTGAGCGTATCGTCGCCATCGTAAACGACGAAATCATCACGACCTCTGATCTCGATAAATACGCTCAGCGAATCAAAACTGGCGGCATGACCGACGATCTTTTGATTCCTGATGAAGCGACGAAACAAACGCTTTTGAAAGATCGCGAAAAGCTTCTTCAGAAAATGATCGATGAAAAAATCATCGACTCGGAAGTCAAAAAGCAGAACCTTTCGGTGCCAATCGAGCGCGTCGAGCAAGAGATTCGTTCGGTCGCTAAGCGCAACAACCTCACGCGCGATCAACTTCGCGACGCGATTCGCGAGCGCGGTATCGAGTTCTCTCAGTACCAAGACTTTATCAAGACAGGCCTTGAACGTCAGTCACTCGTCGAAAAAGCGATCGCTTCGAGAATTAAGATTTCAGAAGACGACGTGATGGCAGCTTACCTTCAGGAAAACGGAGGTGCCGATTCTCAAGCCTTCGAGTACACGCTCGCACGCATCTTCTTTGATTCGAAAAAAGGCGGCGCGCCGGCCGCAAAGCTTCGCGCAGAGCAAACCCTTCAGCGCCTAAGAAGCGGCACTCCGTTTGATCGCTTAGCGGCCGAAGTCAGTGAAGATCCAAACTTCGAGCAAGGCGGTCTCTTTGGCGTCTTCAAAACAGGTGAATTGAACAAGTCCCTCGAAAGCTCAGTTGCGAAACTCAACGCCGGCGAAAACACAGGTGTTCTCGCAACGGATGGCGGCTTTCAAATTCTTGCGGTTACAAAAAAGCGCGTGATCCCAGATCCTCGGACGGAAGAGGCGCGCGCAAAACTCCGTGGCGTTCTTTACGAGCGCGCATTTAAGAAACAGCTTCAGAACTGGCTCGATCAATTGCGCGCCGAAGCCTTCATTCGTATCAACCCGAAGTAATCTCGCAGTCAGAAAGACCGGTCGTGAAAAAGCCTTTGCGCATTGCCATCACCACGGGTGACCCCGATGGAATTGGTACCGAAATCACAGCGAAAGCTCTCGCAAAACTGAAGCCCCAGCCCGGGGTTTCTTTTTTCTTGTGGCGCTCGCCGCGCTGTTCATCTCGAGATCTCGCGCGTATTGATCGCGCCTTCAAACGCATCACCGTTAACTCCTGGCCCGAGGCGCTGAAGGTTCAACCCGCAAGTCATAAAGAGATCATCGACATCAACTCGAACCTTCCCGCTCCCATGTGGGTTGAAACGAGCGCGCAAGCCTCGCACTACGGGCACATCGACGGCATGGTGACCGCACCACTCTCGAAGACCGCGATCAAAGCGGCTGGCCTTGAAGATCTCGGCCACACGGGGATTTTAAAGCGCGTTTCAAAAGCGCGAGAAGTCTACATGGGCTTCATCGGCGAAAAGTTCAATGTGCTGCTTGCGACCGGCCATTTGCCTATCGATGAAGTGACGCAGACTCTGACTGAAGCCAGGTTAGATAAAGCTCTTCGCGCAGCTGATCAGCTTCGTTTGGTTTTAGATAAAAAGGCGTCTCAACGACCGATCGCGCTTCTTGGCTTAAATCCGCATGCGGGCGAAGCCGGCCTCATTGGCGCGACTGAGTCGAAGATCCACGCAAAAGCGCTCGCCGCAGCCGAAGATCGTGGCCACAAAGTTGAAGGCCCCTTAGTACCGGATGCCGCCTTCTTCCCGAAAAATTGGTCGAAGTATTCCGTTTTTGTCGCAAATTACCACGATCAGGGTCTCATTCCTTTTAAGATGATCCACGGCCAAGAATCCGGCGTGCATGTGACGATGGGATTACCTTTCGTACGCACAAGCGTCGATCACGGGACAGCCAAGGACATTTTCGGTAAGGACAAAGCGGACTCAAGTTCGATGTTTGAAGCCCTTGAATGGGCTATTCGATTAACGAAGCAATCGGCGGATCTCACCGTCACTCGCTAGTTGATCGCTGATTAGATTTTAATAACAAGCAGACTTAGAACGGCCGCCGAAACAAGCGGGGCAAAGGAACGAATCATGATCATGAACCCAGAAATTTTCCGCGAATACGATATCCGCGGTGTTGTTGATAAAGAATTCGACGCAGACTTCGCGCGTGAGCTCGGTCGCACCTTTGTCACGTACCTCGTTCAAAAAACGGGCGCGAAAAACCCTGTCATCTCGGTCGGCCACGATGCGCGCGTTTCTTCGCCGTCACTCTCAAAAGCGATGATCGAAGGTCTTCAATCCGGCGGCGCGCGCGTTGTCTTCTTAGGCCTCGTGACTACACCGATTTCTTACTTCTCGATGTTTGCTCTCGATAATCCTGCGGGCGGCATCATGATCACGGGTTCACATAACCCGCCTGACTACAACGGCTTCAAAATCTCCGTTGGCAAAACGACGATCTACGGTGAAGAGATTCAGAACCTTCGCAAGATCATGGAAAAAGGCGAATTCGTGGAAGGCCAAGGCGCCTACACGACCTTCAACCTCTTTGACGATTACGTCGCTCGTTACAAACAAGAGTTCAAACTTCCACCACTTAAAGTCGTCGTCGACTGCGGTAACGGCGCTGCAGGCTGCATTGCTCGCCGCCTTTACGAAGCTGTTGGCCTTAAGCCAATTATGCTCTTCGAGGAGCCAGATGGTCGCTTCCCGAATCATCATCCAGATCCAACAGTTGAAAAAAACCTGACCGATCTCAAGAAAGCAGTGAAAGAACACGGCGCTGTCATGGGCATCGGTTTTGACGGCGATGCGGACCGAGTCGGTATCGTCGACGGCGATGGGAACTTTGTTCCCGGAGATGAAATGATGGTCATGATCTCTCGCGGGATCTTGAATGAGAATCCAGGCGCCAAGATCATTGGGGATGTGAAGTGTTCGGACCGCATGTACGATGACATTCGCAAACGCGGCGGTCATCCGATCATGTGGAAGACTGGACATTCTCTCGTTAAGACCAAGATTAAAGAAGAGAAGGCTCCGATTGGCGGCGAGCTTTCTGGCCACGTTTTCTTCGCAGACCGTAACTATGGTTACGACGACGCGCTTTACGCAGGTCTTCGGATCATCGAAAGCGTTGCGAAAGCTGGCTCGGTGAATGAACTCTTGAAAGATTTCCCTCACGCC
>CAJYOV010000081.1 GCA_913776405.1 Pseudobdellovibrionaceae bacterium | reverse complement strand
CCTCAATCGGCCATCGTCTTCAGCAATTTGAAAGCCACCGTTCTGAACTTGCCGAGCGCATGAAACATCAAGGTGTCAGTAGCCTGGCGCTTCATGGCGATCTCCTTCAAGAGGAACGCGATCAAGTCATGGCGATGTTCCGAAACGGCAGCGTTCGGGTGCTTTCAGCAACGGACGTTGCGGCTCGAGGTCTCGATGTGTCCGATCTCGATCTCGTGATTAACTTCGACCTTCCTCTTCACATGGACGATTACGTTCACCGCATCGGGCGTACCGGTCGCGCTGGCAAATCGGGAACTGCAGTTTCGTTAGCGACCCCGCGCGAGCGCCTGCGCCTTGCTGAATTCGAGCAAGAATCGGGCGGCAAAGTGGAATTGCTTCAAGTCAAAACCGGCGACTCCCTTCCCTATCTTCAAATGGAAGCGCCGATGCAGACGGCCTACATTTCCGGCGGTCGCAAAGACAAGGTTCGCCCTGGCGATATCCTAGGGGCCTTAACCGGCGAAACGGGCCGTTTAAATGGCGCTGACATCGGCAAAATCGAAATCTTGGACCGCTGCGCTTATGTCGGCGTGAAACGCGGTCAAGCCGCACTCGAAGTCCAGCGGATGAAGAGCGGTAAAATCCAGGGCCGCCTCTTCATGATCCGACTTTTAAATTAACCCCGAGCCAATCCTTTGGTATGACCTGCGACCGACCCCTTTCGTAGGAAAAACGAGTCTTTATGTCTGAAGTTCAAGGCCCGGAGGCTGCAAACGGAAACACCGTTTCGCCTCAAGACATTCAAGCCTGCATCTCAACTCTCGAGCGCCTGCTTGAAAATCAAACTCAGCTTGCGTCGTTGAACGACGATCAACGGGTTCAGCTCTTCCGCGCAGCGGGCCGACTCTCTCGCCCCGCAAAAGAAGAGCTTCGCCTTCGCAACAAAGACATCGATCTCGCTCGTCGCCAAAAGAAGGCGGCCGAAGATCGCGCGGCACGCGCCCTCACCGGCATTCGCGAGGCACGAACAAAAACAATCTTCGAGGCTCCAAAGCAACTCTTCCAGATTCCAGCGCCCGCGTCGTCAACCGTCGGCGACGAACGTGTTTTGAAGTCGCCTCGAAACTGCTACGTCTGCAAAGTCGAGTTCACCAAACTCCATCACTTCTACGATACGATGTGCACCGAGTGTGGCGACCTCAATTACAAAAAGCGCTTTCAACTTGCGCCAATGCACGGTCAGGTAGCGATCATCACGGGCTCACGCCTGAAGATCGGCTATCACGCGACACTCATGATGCTTCGCTCTGGCGCGCGCGTGATCGCGACGACTCGTTTCCCGGTCGATTCTGCGATGCGGTTCTCAAAAGAAGAGGACTACCACGTGTGGAAAGACCGTCTCGAGATCCACGGTCTCGATTTACGACACACTCCGAGCGTCGAAATCTTCGCTCGTTACATGGAAACGCATCTTCCGCGTCTCGACATTCTCATTAACAACGCGGCTCAAACCGTACGCCGACCGCCCGGCTTCTATGCCCACATGATGCAGCTTGAACGCAAACACGTCTCTGAACTCCCAGAAGATGCTCAGTTTCTTCTTCGCTCGCACGAAGCGGTCAAAAAGCAGTTATCCGCGTTTGCTCCAGCTGGTGCCGACTCATCGAGCCTTCCGGTTGCGTGGAGCGAGCAAGCCCCTGGCGTCGGCATCCGTGCGTCAGCCGAACTTTCCCAAATTCCTTATTCTTACGACTCTTCGCTCACGCCTGAAGAAATTTTCCCTGAAGGCAAACTCGACGTCGATCTCCAACAGGTCGATTTGCGTACGACGAATTCATGGCGCTACAAGCTCGCAGATGTGCCAACGCCAGAGCTTCTTGAAGTTCAGTTGGTGAATGCGATTGCGCCATTTGTTTTGTGCAGTCGTTTGGCGCCGCTCATGCGCCGGGATTACACGGGTCAAAAGCACATCGTGAACGTCACCGCGATGGAAGGTAAGTTCTACCGCTTCAAAAAGGAAGACCGCCATCCTCATACGAACATGGCGAAAGCGGCATTGAATATGCTGACACATACGTCAGCAAGCGATCTCGCGAAAGACGGAATCTACATGAACGCCGTCGATACCGGTTGGGTCACCGACGAAGATCCCGCGCAGCTAGCTCAACACAAACAAGACAAGCACGATTTCCAGCCGCCACTCGATATCGTCGACGGCGCCGCACGTGTCTGCGATCCATTCATCGACGGCATCCTTACGGGCAAACACTGGTGCGGCAAGTTCTTGAAGGATTACTTCCCAATCGACTGGTGAGCGTTACCGCTCGGCTTATCTCAATTAAGGACGTCTCGCCCAAAGAATTTTTTTATTACCGCCTTCGGCCAAGTAAATCAGATCTCCTACCGCGTAGTGCTTGCCGTCCGCGTCTGAAAACGCGACAGCCGTGGCGAAAGACTGAAGTGAGCCGTCCATGTAGAACGTAACCCCGCGCCCTGCTTTCACACGAAACCCTTGAATCACTTGATCCGTTGCCGACTGAAATCGATAGAGACTCCAGTCGTCTTCATAAATAACAGCTCCACCCGCTTGAGCTAGGTAGCCCTCTTTCAACCGTGTATCGAACGCAGGTTCGAACTGCTGAAGCTGCCCGTCTTTCCACATAACAACGCTATCTGGAACCGTCTTTGGAAAGGGATAGTCGGCTCTTTCTTGATCGTATCCAGTTGCAACGACATAGGTACCATCCGATCGAAGCTGTTTGGTGAACGAACCTCCGGGCTTGATAAAGATCTTCAGCCCTTTGTAGACCTCTAGCTCCTTCTCGTAGTTGAAGTTGCCAAAGGACTCTAGATCTTTGAATCGCTCAGCAAATCGCTCGAGACGTTGAGGCGTTATAGCCATATCCCACCATCTCGTTCCTTCGTGTTCGATCGGTTTTTCATGAGTCTGCTTAAAACCCATTGCGCCGTAGAAGCGAAGGGATAGTTCGTCGGCATACAGGTGAAGGATGGGCTGAGTGTAGAGATCAGGAGTACCCTTTAATTTTTCAAAGATCGGCTTAGTCACGCCATTGATAAGCATCGAATAAAGATGGTTCCTGACTTCGACTGGAAGGTCGTGGCGCATGGACCATGCTCGGAGTTCGGCGATGAAGCCGCTTTTTCCCGGGCGTTCCAACCTGATTCCCAACGAGCTTTCTTCGGGCAGCGCTTGTTCGCTTAGGCCGGGTCCAAATTCAGCGAAGGTCACACCGATAGTTCCGACGATCTGACCAAAGTTTTTTGAGTCTTTACTTCTTGCGTAAATATAGTGCGAACGATCACCAAACTCTTCAGCAATTCTAAAGCGTTCTTCTAAAAATTCCGAGGACCAGCCTCTACGTACAAACTCTAAATTCGCTGCTTTGATTACTGCGCGCGTTTCTTGAGCTTTGCTGTCGAACGCGGCTTCACAATGTTGAGCTTTTCGGCCAGCTTTAATTGAGTAAGTGATGAACCGGTTGGAACGCTTGGAATAAGCTGCCGGAACGTTAATAGCGTATGCGCTAGAACAGGAGATCGCTATCAAGGTTAAAACGCAGGCAAAAATCTGACGCATGGAGTTCGTTTCAGCAAACCTCGCGCCATTCTAGGTAGCCGAGGATGTCCATGGGCGATCGCCTGCTGTCGAAAATGTGCTCAATGGGCGATTTACGCCGCGCGCCCCACGAGTGAAAAGGCAGCCGCCTTCACCAGATTTTTAGCCTTCTTTAACGTTAGATAGCCGGTTTCAGTGCAGACTCCGACGATGCCGCCTGTGATCAGGATCTGAATTGTCTTTGCTGTAGCTGCTGCATCTTCAAACTTGAAGACGCCATTCGCTTGACCTGATTTCAGGAGTTGCTCAAGCCTCGCCTGGCCTCTCCCAACAAGCTCGGAATTTTTGTCGTGAGCTAACTTATTGAGACTGGCTTGGTAGAAGTAAAGCATCCAAAACTTTGCCTGATCCGGAAAACGCTCGACCCAATTGAAACATCCATCAATATATGATTCGAGAAATTTCTCAGGGCGGCCTGAGTCCACGGCGACCTTTTCCAGCGCGCATTTTAGAAGCGTCTCTCGCGCAAAACGAGCGGCGAGAAGAAACAAAGAGTCTAAAGTCGGAAAGTAGTGGTGAATAAGGGGCCGACTAATTCGACACTGCTTCGCTAAAGATGTGTACGTCGTTTTCTCGATCCCGTTCTTTGCGAACGACGCGATGGCAGCCTCGACTATCTTTAGCTGCTGCTTCTGCGACTTCGAGATGTCTAAATCAAAAACATCGGCTCCCGATGCCAAATACTCTTTATTTTTTGTTGGCACTACGAGGGCCTCCTTCTCCATTCGAGAGTGCCGATCTTCGACCGCACTCTGGTAAGATTACAATCAGTACGTTCTCGAATTGACGTTTCGTCAACTTTTTTATACTTTGTGTCAAGACGAATTAACGTCGGTTTAGAAAGGTTTTTATGAAAGCAGCTCTCATGTCTCTCGTTCTTCTCGCGTCTCTCACGACTTCGATCGCCCACGCAGATCTCGGCAGCGACAAGCGCGCCGCTCTCAAAAACCCACTGGTAAAGGCGGCGCTTCTTCAAGGAGCTCAGGCGGCGAAAATGTCGGTTGCAAGCTGCAAACGCTCGGTTAAACCAAGCCAGACTCCTGGCCAAACTGTCTTGAAACAAGAATGCTTGAATGAAAAATTAGACGTTTTCGTTGGAACGACAATCGAAATCACAAACGACGAATCTGGCTTCTTTGTCGAATCAATCGACTTCACGCGCGCAGGCTGATTGAAACCGTAACAAAATCCATCTTCAGAGGCATCGTTCTGGCCGAGCGATGCCTCTTTCACTCCGCAGAGATCAATTCCGCATTCGTCACTGGTGAACCAGGCGTGCGATTTTGCCGTCGTCCGTTGAAACGTAAAGGTTCCCGTCAGGGCCGGTGCGCACGTTTCTGAAGCGAAGGTCTTTGTCTTTTAAGAGCTCTTCTTGTTTGACGACCTTTTGGTTCTCAAGCACCAAGCGGCGCAGATGCTGGCCACTCAGAGTTGCGACAAACAGATTGCCCTTCCACTTGGGGAATTTGTCGCCGGTGTAAAATGCAATCGCGGAAGGCGAAATCGAAGGCACCCAGTAGGCGATTGGGTCTTCCATCCCTTTTTTTGATGTTCCCTCACCGATCTTAGGACCCCAGTATTCACGCCCGTAAGTGACGACGGCCCAACCGTAGTTAGCACCTGGCTTTATAAGGTTCAGTTCATCGCCTCCGCGAGGCCCCATCTCAGCTTCCCACAGATCGCCGGTCGCAAAGTTCATCGCAAGCCCCTGGTTGCTTCTATGACCCAGCGACCAGATCTCTGGCAGCGCGTCTTTCTTACCGACGAAAGGGTTGTCTTTCGGAACAGAGCCATCTTCGTTGAGACGAACGATTTTACCTGTGTGAAACGAGAGGCTTTGCGCGTTAGGCCTCGCATTGCGTTCACCCATGGTTGCGAAGAGATGGCCCTTTCCATCGAATTCGATGCGCGAGCCGAAATGAATGTCTTCATCGCTCGGTTCTTTGCCTGAAAGGAGCACCTTCACTTCTTTCAGGTTGAGGCCACTTAAGGTGCCGACAGCAAGCGCTGTCGTCGCGTTCTTTTTGCCCACCGGTTGAGAAAAGCTGAGATAGATGCGGTTCGGATCTTTAGGATGAACTCGAATATCGAGAAGCCCCCCTTGGCCATTCGCCCAAACTGCGGGGGCGCCACTCACAACAGTGACAGCTTTCGTCTTCGGATCGAGAATCTTAATGGCGCCTTTTCTTTCGGTAAAGATCACGCGGCCATCTGGCAAAAAATCAAATCCCCAAATGACGTCCTTCTGCTCTGTCAGAACCTCGAACGTAAACGGCTGGCCTTCGGATTCTAACGCCAGTGCTGGTTGTGTGAAAAAGACCGTGAGCGCTGAAATTAGGGCGAGAAACATTGCTGACCTCCGAGCAAAACGATAAACCCAATCTATGATTCACACACGTAAGTTCTGGTACGCGTTGTTCTGTGTGGTCGGCGTTCTCGGCTTTGCCGTGATAGCGTCGAGCCTCTTACTCCTACCGAAGGATCAAAGCTGGTTTTTTGAACTCGACTCTTACGTCTTTAACGCATTCAAAGCAGCCCGTACCGAGACACTGACAAAAGCGGCTGTCGACATCACAGCCCTAGGCACATTCACGGTGCTGACGTGGTTTTCGATCGCGATCTTCGGTTTTCTCGCTCTCTTCCGTCAGCGTCTCCGAATCATCGAGCTTCTCGTTGTTTGCGCAGGCGCCGCTCTTCTGCCTCGCATTCTGAAACTCTACTTTGCGCGCCCAAGGCCCGACTTAGCAGACCGTCTCGTCCAAGTTTCTGAATATTCTTTCCCCAGCGGCCACGCACTTGGGTCGAGCGCCATGTACCTCGCCTTCGGACTGCTCGCGGCTGAGATTCTGCGCTCTAAAATTCAAAAAACCTTCTGCATTGGTTTTGCGACCTTCACGTTCATCCTAATTGGGCTCTCTCGTATTTATCTGGGCGTTCATTACACGACAGATGTCCTCGCGGGTTTCTGTCTTGGTTCGACATGGACGCTCTCGACTGCTTTAGTTTTCGATTTTTATCGTCAACATCGTGTGAAGGCCTCTGCCGCCATCAGGATCTGACTTTTCGTTCGACAGCCGACGACCTTTCGACAGTCTCACGTGTCTCTTCTCGAACGTGGAACTGTTAGGAAAGCACGCCTTTTGCTCTGACGTCTAAGTGTCCGGAGGATACGTATGGCGTCGTACGTTCGTCTCAAAACGAGAAGTGTCTCTCGCTTAAGCTTCAGCTTGAGTGGTTACCGTCTTTTCTATTCAGTTGCACTTAGCTTGATCGCACTTCTGGTAGCGGCACCGGCTTTTTCGGCGACTCAACGTCTTTCGGACGCGCAACGCGAAACCCGCATCAAACATGCACGCGAACTCTTCGGTAAGCGTTATAAGTCATCTATCGCGATCACGGGTGAGGATATTCCGAAGATCAACGGACAGATTTACCGTTGGACCAAAGAGAAGCTCCCAAAGAAGTACCGCTCTCAATATCAAAAAGTCGCACAAACGATTATCGACGAAAGCTTAAAGCATAAATTCGATCCGGTCTTTCTGATGTCGGTCATTGAAGGCGAAAGCAGCTTCCGCCCTGATAAAGTGGGCGGTGTCGGCGAAATCGGTCTTATGCAGCTTCGCCCAAGCACGGCGGAGTGGATCGCAAAGCGTGACGGCCTCAAATGGTCGGGCGACAGATCACTTTTTGACCCGGCAACGAACATCATCATCGGCGCAACGTACCTGAGCTATCTGCGGGATCATTTCGACATGCACGCACGCCTTTATCTTGCGGCCTACAATATGGGCCAAACGAATGTCGCAAATGCCCTCGATCGAAATGTGTGGCCGAAAGATTATCCGATCCACGTGATGAAACGGTACGTTCAGTACTACGAGACAATGTCGGAGACTCTGGCTGAAAAGCGTAAATCGGCCAAACTCACCAAGAGCTGACCTCATCAGCTACTAAGTTTTTGCATAGCGGGTTCGGGTGGAGCGTACTTAAGTGGCGTCCACCTTGAATTCTCGTGCCTCTTCCGGTAACTCATTCTCCATCATGATCAGTACATCTAATGTGAGTCTGCGTTTCGGTGGCAAAAAGCTTTTCGAAGACGTGAATGTCAAATTCACCCCCGGCAACTGCTACGGCCTCATCGGCGCAAACGGCGCCGGCAAATCGACGTTCCTAAAAATCCTCTCTGGCGAGATCGAGCCTAATACCGGTGAAGTTCACATGCCGGGCGGCCTCAACATGTCGATCTTAAAGCAGAACCATTTCGCCTACGATGACGTCCCTGTTCTTAAAGCTGTCATGATGGGCAACGAAGCTCTCTTCAAGATCATCGAAGAAAAAGACGCTCTTTACGCGAAACCCGATTTCAGCGAAGAAGACGGCATTCGAGCGTCGGAGCTTGAAACACAGTTCGCCGAGATGGACGGTTGGAATGCGGAGTCTGAAGCTGGTGCCATGCTGGAAGGTCTCGGCATCCCCGTCACCATGCACGAAAAGCTGGTTAAAGACTTAGACGCTGGCGACAAAGTTAAAGTTCTCTTGGCTCAAGCGCTGATTGGCAAACCGGACGTTCTCCTTCTCGACGAACCGACGAACCACTTAGACATCTACGCCATCCAGTGGCTCGAAGACTTTTTGTTGAAGTTCGAAAACACCGTGATCGTCGTTTCGCACGATCGCTACTTCCTCAATAAAGTTTGCAGTCACATTGCCGACATCGATTTCTCGAAAGTGACCGTTTATACGGGTAACTACGATTTCTGGAAGCAGTCGAGCGAACTCAATCAACGCCTTCGTTCAGACCAACTGAAGAAGAACGCCGATAAAGCAGAAGAATTGAAAAGCTTCATTCGTCGCTTTAGCGCAAACGCTTCGAAGTCGAGCCAAGCCTCTTCTCGTCAAAAACAACTCGAGAAACTCGATCTCACCGATCTTCCGATTTCGACTCGCAAGCAGCCTTACGTGGGCTTCGATCAAAAGCGAGAAGCCGGTAACGACATTCTCACGATCGATCGTCTCAACAAAACAGAGGCCGGCGAAGTTCTTTTAAAAGACTTCAGTCTGAACGTAAAAAAAGGCGACAAGATCATCTTGCTCGGTCGCAATGATATCGCGAAGACAGCGCTTCTCGATATTCTCGCCGGTGAAGCGAAGGCGGATTCAGGTACCTACAACTGGGGTGTCACAACGACCGTTAGCTACTTTCCGACCGATAACTCGAAGTACTTCGACGAGACTCCGCACGCCACTCTCGTTGACTGGCTCCGAGAATTTTCTGAAGAAAAAGATGAATCGTTTGTGCGCGGCTTTTTAGGCAAAATGCTTTTCTCAGGCACTGAAGCTCTGAAGAGCCCATCGGTTCTTTCCGGCGGCGAAAAAGTGCGCTGCATGCTCTCGAAGATGATGCTTTCAGGCGCGAACGTGATCATGCTCGACGGGCCAACCAACCACTTGGATCTCGAATCGATCAGTGCGGTGAACGAAGGCGTTCAGCGCTTTAAGGGCACCGTCCTTTTCACCACACATGACCACGAGTTCATTCAGTCAGTTGCAAATCGCATCGTCGAAATCGGCCCAGACGGTCGTTTGAAAGACGATCAGTACATGACTTACGATGAGTACATCGCGCGCAACAAACCAAACGCGTAAAGAAAGTGCTGCTTACGCGGTCCGTGTGATCGTTTGAGCATAGGATTTTAAAACCTTGCGGGCCCGATCACCTTTAAAGTTAAAGGGTCCGTTTTGTTTTTCTGATCCGAGGTGCACAGATGACACAAAAAAGCGCACGCGCGAAAACGACGTCCGAGACGAAGCTTCATTCAAAAAGAAAGTCTCAGCCCGCCCACGAACCCAAGATACAGCTTGATGGCTCTTGTCAGTGCGGCCGAGTGACCTTCAGTGTGAAGAGTGACTACGTTTATCCGTATCAGCTTTGTTACTGCAGCATCTGTCGCAAAACCCAAGGTGGTGGCGGTTACGCGATCAACTTAAGCGCCGACACGCGCACGCTGAATATCTCAGGCCAGGAATTTATTAAGATCCATCACGCACGCGTGAAAAACCCTGAAGACGCGCACGCGCACATTAGCTCCGGTGAGCGTCACTTCTGCGGGGAGTGTGGCACCTCACTCTGGGTCTATGACGACGAGTACCCTGAACTTTGTCACCCCTTCAGCTCGGCAATCGATACGGCTCTTCCCGTGCCGCCGTCGAAAACACACATCATGTTGGAATTTAAGGCGCCCTGGGTCGAACCGCAGATCGGCGATCAAGACCTCACCTTCACTCGCTACCCAGACGAGTCCATCGCCGACTGGCACAAGCGGCACGACCTTGTGGGTCGCGGTTAACCTAGACTCGTAGATAGTCGAGATTTGCCGACTCAGGTCTCGGGCGCTACCTCCGATTTTCCGAGTGAAAGAGTTCATGAGAACACGATTTTTGCTTCTTCCTTTTGTTGCCGCAGTCTCTCTTGCCGGAGCGCAGATGCCGTCTCTCGCAAGCGCGCAGCAGTCTGTCGCGAGCGATCGCTCGCCCGCTCGTTTAGCAAAGCGTGCAAAAGCAAAAACGAAGACGAAGACGAAGCGTCCTTCCAAGAAGGCGCTGAAGAAAGAACCTAAGATCGTTCCAGACGTCGCTTACTTGCGTACGCAACTCGAGACCGAAGGCTTCTCGAAAGGGTTTATCAAGCAAGTCTTGAAGACCTATGAACCTAAAGGTTACGAAGAAGTGTTGCGCCTCAATACGATTCTCTACCTAAAGAAATCGGACTATCACGGCATCCAGGTCACAGATCAAGCTGCCAAAGAAGTTCGCCAGTTCTCTGAGAAGAACAAAGTCGCACTCGAGAAGGCCCAAGCCGCTTACAAAGTGCCTTCGGAAGTGATCGCGAGCCTGCTCTTTATCGAATCACGCTTCGGAAAGACAATCGGGAACTACCATATTCCGAGTGTCTACCTTCACATCATCCAGGCGCCGAAGAAGAACGTGCAAGACTATCTCTTGAGCCAGACTTATCGCTACACGGACTCAATCACCGAGACCGACAAGCAAGAAATTCTCGCGCGCACGGAGCGCAAAGCTGCGTGGGCGATGGGTGAATTGAAAGCTCTTGAGAAGGTCTATTCCTGGAAGTGGGATATCGGGAGCGGGTTTCGAGGCTCATTCTCAGGCGCGTTTGGAATGCCGCAGTTTTTGCCTTCGAGCTATATTAAATGGTCTCGTTCAATGAACCCGCCAGCCCAGCCAAATCTTGACGATGCCGCCGACGCCATTCAATCGGTCGGTCATTACTTAAGCGATCACGGCTGGAAAACTGAGAAAGCCGACTCTCAAGTGCCGGCTTTGATGAAGTACAACAACAGTAAAGACTATGCGAAGGCCATCTTGTCGCTAGCCGAGAAGATCGACTCTCGATCGATGGCCTCCGAATAAATTATCTTACAAAGCGAGTGGGAACGTGAGGGATGCGATCCATGCGCGGTCTTCACCCTCGATGTCTGTCGAACCGATTGTGATTGGACCTGGGTTGTTCTGTGCAACCATGCGGTCGAACTGAACGTTTTTGTATTCCAAGTTCAAGCTAACGATGCCAAGGCGAAGACCAGCACCTGCGAGCCAACCTTGTCCCTTTTCGTACTTGATATCCCAGCCGTCAGCGCCTTTTGGATCAAGGCCTGCTGCCGCTACGTAGCCTGCCCAAACACGGATGCCCGCGTAAGGAGTCTGAACACCTACGACTGGAGCCAACTGCCAAGCGTCAGCATCTGTTTTGCCGTCGTAGAGCGAGAGGTTGTGGCGCAATTTGCTGTAACGACCGTCAGCCGCAACGAAGATGATGTCGTTCACGTGAATGCCGAGACGCGCAACAACGCCGAGGCCGTTTGCTTCACC
>CAJYOV010000080.1 GCA_913776405.1 Pseudobdellovibrionaceae bacterium | reverse complement strand
AACACGGACCGTCAGGCGCTCAACGCGCACAAAGCTTTGACTAAAATCGCACTCGGATCTGAACTCACAAAAGGTCTCGGCGCCGGCGCAAACCCAGAAATCGGCAAAGCGCGTGATCGATCTCGATCGTACAACGATATCGTCGAAGCTCTCGAAGGGGCTGACATGGTTTTCGTTACGGCCGGCATGGGCGGTGGTACAGGCACAGGCGGCGCACCCATCGTAGCGAAGATCGCTCGCGAACTCGGCGCCCTCACGATCGGTGTCGTGACTCGTCCATTCATGTTCGAGGGTAAAAAGCGCATGCGCCATGCAGATGGCGGTATCCAAGAACTCAAAGAGAACGTCGATACACTCATCGTCATTCCAAACCAGAAACTTCTCACAATCGCGAACGACAGAACACCACTTGTCGAAACGTTTAAAAAAGCCGACGAAGTTCTCTTGCAAGCGGTTAAAGGCATCTCGGATCTCATCAACATCCGCGGTCTCATCAACCTCGACTTCGCCGATATTCGCACCGTTATGTCAGCTAAAGGCATGGCGATCATGGGAACAGGCCGCGCTAAAGGTGAAAACCGTGCGGTTGAAGCTGCGACAGCTTCGATCTCGTCGCCGCTTCTCGAGAACATCTCGATCGACGGCGCGACAGGCATCATCATCAACGTTACAGGCGGTCCGGACCTTTCGTTGTACGAAGTGAACGAAGCGTCGACTCTCATCACAGAAGCCGCTCACGAAGACGCAGAAATCATCTTCGGCGCAGTCATCGACGACTCGATGGGCGACGAAGTTCGCGTCACGGTCATCGCAACCGGTTTCGGTCTTGACCCAGCTCAAGCGCAAGCGACGGCACAAGCTCAAACAATGCAAGCTCTCGCGCACCAGATGCGTAGCTCGCAGCAGATGAATGCAATGCAGTCGATGTCGATCGGCGGCCAGCCGATGGTTGCTCAATCGCAGCCAGCGTACATCCCAGCGCAACCGATGCAGCCGCAAGCGCCGGTTCAACATCAGGGTTTCGCACAGGCACCGACTGAGTTCTACAACAACACGCAAGCCGGTTACCCATCGATGCAGCCACAAGCTCCGATGTACCAACCGCAGGCGCAGCAAATGACTCAGTCAATGCAGCAACCAACGATGCCCGCAGCTCACATGCCGCACTACTCGCAAGAGCAAGAGATGCACGCTCAAGGGCTCGCTCAACCGACTGTTGACATGCACGGCAACCCAGTCGGTCTTCCAGCGATGCAACAGCCGATGAATCAAGAAGTTCAAGCTCACTCGTCACGAGACGATTTGAATTTGAATGGCTCATTCCCAGCTGAGATCGAGCAATCTGAGAAGCCGCTTCCACGCGATGTGCTCTTAGCGAAAGCTCGCCAGTATCGTGAATCGCAAACGCTTCGTAGCCGCCAGCCGCAACCGGAACAGTTGCAGATGGAAGGTATGGAAGGCGGTCAAAACTCGCTCGAGATGGCTCGTCGCCTCGCGAACGAAGTCGTGAAGTCTCCGTTCGACACGAAGAACCTCGACATCCCAGCGTTCCTTCGTCGCAAGCAACAAGTTGCAAGCCGCACAGAAGAAAACGACGAGCTTCTGTAATAAAAACTGACAGGCTAAAAGCGGGAAAGGGCGATGGTGACATCGCCCTTTTTCATTTCCTGAAGACTTTAAACGGGGTGCCCAATTTTGGCGCCCTTGGAAAGACTTTCGTTTTCGACCAGGTCGTTCGAGTGCCAGGTCGATCTAGCTTGGATAGAGCTTCATTTCGGATGTCAGGCCTCAGGGCATAGGGATTGTACTCGTCACGGTACGAGTTGGATTCTCTTTTTGCTTTGAGGTGCTTGTGGTTACGCGAGTTTGTTTGAAGATTGCGAAGTCCGGGGCGGTCGCAGCTTTAGCGGTTACGATGGTAACCAGTGCGGCAGAGGCGCAGATGTCGGGCATGATCGCGACCGGCGGCGCGTGCGGTTCGCAAGGTGCGTGGACTCAAAAAGCGCTGGATCAAGCAAACGCGATCTACGAAACGGTAACTCGTCTTCAAAACGATCCAAACTGTAAAGGCATGGCGGCAGCCCTCGGTGCTGAAGGTTTCGTTTCCAACGATTCAAATTCAGGCATCGTCCAAGACTCTTACCGCGCTGAAACGATCATGACGGAGCTTCAATCACTTCGCACGGTCTTAAGCTCTTCGAAGACTCCTCAAACAGCTAGCATCCTAAACCCGATTCTTGCGCAGACGGCTCTTGAAAGCATGACCGGCGTTTCTGGTTCGAGCACGACTCCCGATCGAAAGCAGGCACTTACGGTCTTGAAGAGCCGTTTCTCAGCAGCTTCGGGTCGCGGTCTCGATATGCTAAATTCACTTTTCTCGACAATGCCGACGTTCAAA
>CAJYOV010000079.1 GCA_913776405.1 Pseudobdellovibrionaceae bacterium | reverse complement strand
GCGCGCTCGATGGGGAGTTCGGGGCGACAATGTGGCTTTACTCACCAAAACATTCGGCGTTGAATTCTCGAACGATTACCTCTTGGACCAGCGCGCGCAGCTCATCAACATGGGTGCGGCAACCGTTTTAGGTTCGACGTTTCCGGCCCAAAGCCCGATCACAAAAGCGTTTGGCGAAGGTCAATTCGCGGTCTTTTTCATCGCATCGAGCTTAAAGCGAGCGCCGGATGTCGATGCAAAAATCACGGTTTCGCCCATCGTTGCTACGGATAACGGCACGATGTCGACAACAGAGCTTGGCAAAGTCATTTACAAGCCGAACGGGCCTCACACTGTCGCGATGACGTCTGAAGGCTCGATAGGCACGCAGGCTTTCAGCGCCGTCATTGTCGGCGATAGCGACTTCCTTTCGAACCGACTTCTACAAAACAATTTGAATTTGGATTTGGCCATGAACTCGTTTTCATGGCTGACGGACGATCGAGATCTCATTTCGATTCGACCGAAACAAGCAAAGGGCACAACCCTTGAAATGACCGCTCAGAAGTTTAATTTCTACATTCTCGGTTTCATGTTCCCACTTCCTTTTCTTCTGTTCGGTCTTGGGTCATTTATGTGGTGGAGACGGCGTAAAGCGTGAAGAAGTTTAGATGGACCTTTCTCTATATCGCAGTGGTGATTGCGCTGATCGTATTCACTGTGCTCGATTCCAAACACGCACAAGAAGCTGAACAAGTTGCGGAAGCCGAGAAGCGGGTTCTCGCCTTCGAGCCGGCTCAAGTCTCAGAATTTACGATTGTTTCAAAGTCTGAAGAAAAGCATCTAAAGAAAGTTGGTCAGGTTTGGCAGGTGTTTTCGCCTTTTCAAGACTCGGCCGACCAGCAAGCCGTTGCAACGTTTCTCGACAGTCTCGCGACCGAGAAGGTGCAAGAAGTCGTTAAGACCGGTGACGAGTTGAATCTGAAGACCTACGGTCTTGAATCACCTCTTTTCACGCTGAAACTAACGACCGATCAAGGCGAAAGAGTCCTGAAGATCGGATCGGTAAAGTCTTACGACGGCTCTCTCTATGCACAGATTGGCGAAGACAAAAAAATTCTTCTCGTCAGTACGGCGTGGGATGTTTACCTCTCGAAGCCAGCGAGAGAACTGCGCGACAAGCGGGTGTATCGGGGCGAGCCGCAAGCGCAAGCGACACGCGTGAGACTGACGTCCACGCTTTCAGGCACTCCACGTCAAATCGACTTCGAGCGTAACGACGAAGGTGTCTGGAGCGCCAAAGGTCTCGGGGAGCATCCGATGAAAGACAAGGCCGTGGATGGCTATGTCGAAAAGGTGAAGGCTCTTCGTGCTTTTGATTACATGGCCATCGAGAAAACGAATCAGGCCGGCCTTCGCTCGGTCGGGCTCGAAAAGCTGGGTTACTCGATCTTGATTTGGTTTGAAGGGCGAGCGACGCCGTTTGAATTGAAGTTTGCGCAACCCGCTAAGACGGGCGATGTCCAGAATCTTGAAACGCTGTCATCCGATCTGCCTCTTGCAGTTGCGGTCTACCGTTTAGCCGCTCAAAAGGTGATGGTAGGCCCCGACGAGTTCTACGACCCCAAGGCGCCTTTCAAGTTTCCCGTTAACCAGATCACGCAAGGGAAGATCAACGCGGTGAGTGTGACGGGTCTCGTGAAGTCGACTTTACAGACGCCTGCCGATTCTACAAAATTAACTGACTTAGTTGCGAAGGTTTCAAAGCTAGAGGCAGTTCGATTTTTTGATTCGAAAAATTCGCCGCCTAAAGCCGGCATGCCGTCAAAGCTTGAGTTCTTAGACGCCAAGGGCGCAATTGTCTTTGAGCTAGCATGGGGCAAAACGATGCTCGAGCCAGCTCAAGGCGATCGACCAGAGGCTGTCCTATTGCCCGTACGTACGACAAAATCGAAAGATGCAGTGGCCATTCCTGAAGCTTCGCTCAAGGGCCTCGGCCTCGAGACGCTTTAAGGGTTATTGGAGGTTCAGGTGGAAGTGATGTTTGAAATTGAAACGAAGTCGCCTACGCGCGTCGATCTCGCGGGGGGGACGCTCGATTGCTGGCCGCTCTATCTCTTTCTCAACGATCCGGTCACCATTAACGTTGCGATCGATATTTTCACGCATGCGAAGTTGAATGAGCGGCCCGACGCCTCGATCGAACTTCATTCGGCCGATTTGAATGCGCGCAAAGTGTATCCAAACTTAAAGGCTTGCCTTGAAGACAAAGAGCCCGCGTTTGAGCTCGTCCGTGCGCACTTGAGATATTGGAACCCGCAAAAAGGTTTTTCGCTGTCAACGCGTTCTGAGAGCCCAGTTGGTGGCGGTCTCGGCGGAAGCTCAAGTCTGTGCATCACGCTTTTGAAGGCGTTCTCAGCTTGGCTCGAAACGCCCATCGCGCACGACGAGATGGTTCGAATCGCTTCGCACCTTGAGGCGCAAGTCCTTCTAAAGCCGACAGGCACTCAAGATTATTTCCCGCCGATCCACGGCGGTCTCTGCTTCATCCAGTACGGTGTGCCAGGTCCTCGAGTCGAGTCGCATGCCATCAACACGGACATGTTCCGAGACCGTTTTTTACTCGTGTACACGGGGCGTTCGCACCACTCAGGTATCAACAACTGGCAAGTCATTAAGAACTGGCTCGATGGCGATGAAAACACACGCCGGGCCATGACTCGTCTTGCCGAGATTTCTGAAGAGATGAAAGACGCTCTGGTGAACAACCACGTCGATCGTTTGCCGCAGATTTTCGCGAATGAATATGAGGCGCGTACGCAACTCTCAGAGGGTTTTTCAAGCCCGGAGATTCGCAAACTCAACGAGATCGCGAAATCACAAGGTGCGATCGCCAAGATTTGTGGCGCTGGTGGCGGCGGCTGCGTGTTGATTTGGTGCCCTGATCGTCAAATCGAAAAAGTGAAGGCCGCACTCGCGAAGACCGAGTTTCAGGTTCTGCCCACTCAGCCTTGGGCAAACCCCGCAATCGGGCTCACGTAAGTGAAAAAAAAGTCGGCCGTAAAAAACAAAGCAAAATCAAAAGCAGCGAAGTCCACTCGTAAGAAGACGCCAAGCCGAAAGCAAATGGACCTCCGAGTTGCACCCGGTCTCGTGATGGAGGCCGTTCGATTCGCAGGTGTTTCGCTTGGCGGCGGGAAGACGGACCGCACGGCGGTTGCCGTCATCGATTATTTCCCAGCGCAAAAACGAGTGTTTCTGAGGACTCTTCGCGAACGGATTACGAGCCACGCTGACGAGACAGGTGACGATGTATTACTGGCCTTCTTAAACGACGAAGAATCGCTGACCTCGATTGCGTTCGATGTGCCGCTTCAGTTTCCGGTGAGTGTACGGATTGATATGAAGGGCGATCGCACCGACGAGAAGGCGGTAATTCGCTGGATGGAAGGCGTTCACGCGCGTCGCTCGAAAGAGAAGCGACCGAACAAGATGTTCACGCCCTACACGGAGCGCGCCTGCGAAATTTACATCGCTCATGAGCTTGAAGAAGAATTCCATCCGAATCACGCGCTGGGCTCGAACGCAGCGCCTCTCACGGCTCGAGCCCACTTTTTAAAGAAACGTTTGAAGGCCCCACTCATCGAGGCTTATCCAAAATTGACGTTGTGGCGAATCGGTCAAGACCTCAACATGCCGAAGATGTACCTTCGCTTCCACAAGCACGCCGTCGATAGCGACGAGGCTCGCCACTACATTCTAAAGACTCTGATCGAGAAGGAGATTGCCTTCATCTATCAGCAGGACATGAAGATGATGGTCGAAAACAACAACGCCTTCGAGGCGCTTTTGTGTGCCTTGACGGCGTTCTTGAAGTACCGACATCAAACAGAACCAAAGCCGAACGATTTTCCAAAAGGGGAGTCGTGGATCGAATTTCCAATCCAGAAAATTCGTTGGTTCTAATCGAAGTGAGGAACTGCAATGGCGGCCACGAGCGTAACGGATTTAAAATCACTTAAGACAGCGGCATCGGGCGGCCAAGCGGCTGGATCACTCGAGCGAACTGAGACGTTTGCGTTTTCTCTCGTTACGACGCTGTTTTTCATGTTCGGCTTCATCACGTGCTTAAACGACATTCTCGTTCCACATTTGAAGACGCTTTTTGATCTCGACTATGCTCGAGCGTCGCTTGTGCAGTTTTGCTTCTTCGGCGCTTTCTTTCTGATCTCGCTTCCAGCTGGGCGTGTCTTGAACCGCTTCGGTTATCAAGGTGGCGCGGTCATCGGCTTGATCACGACGGGCCTCGGGTGCTGTCTCTTTTATCCAGCAGCGGCGGCACAATCTTATCCGCTTTTTCTTTTTGGCCTCTTCGTGCTCGCGTCAGGCGTGACGATGATTCAAGTTGCGGTGAATCCCTATGTCGCACTTCTCGGTCCCGCAAAGTCAGCCTCAGTACGATTGAATCTGGCTCAGGCGTTCAACTCGCTCGGGACTACGCTTGCGCCGCTTCTCGGTTCCATTTTCATTCTCGCGGTCGCTGTGAAGAAACCTGAAGAACTGGCGACACTTTCGGCGGATGCGTTGGCGGCTTACCGGTCGAATCAAGCTCAATCAGTTCAAATGCCGTATCTTGCGCTCGCACTTGTTCTGTTCCTGCTTGCGCTCACGATCGGCTTTGCGAAATTGCCGAAGTTCAAAGTCGCAGAGCAGAGCTCATCACTTTTCGATTTCAACGGCGTTCTGAAAAGTCGTCGCCTCGTTCTTGGTGCCATCGCTATTTTTGCGTACGTTGGCGCTGAAGTCGCAGTCGGCAGCTATATGATCAACTTTCTCGGGCTTAAAGAAATTTGGTCTTTACCTGAAGCGACGGCCGGCCGTTTCGTATCGCTCTACTGGGCGGGCGCGATGATTGGCCGGTTTATTGGTTCAGCTGCGCTGAAGAAAATTCCGGCCCCGAAAGTGTTGATGTTCAACGCGCTGGTCGCGGCCGTACTCGTGGTTGTCTCAATCTCGACCGTTGGCTCGCTCGCGGCCTGGACACTGATCGCAGTGGGCCTCTTTAATTCGATCATGTTTCCTACGGTGTTTTCGCTCGCGATCGAGGGACTCGGCGAGAAAACTCCGCAAGGCTCGTCGCTTCTTTGTATGGCGATCGTCGGCGGGGCACTGATTCCTGTTGCACAGGGTTTTCTCGCCGACTCAATTGGTCTTCACACCAGTTTAATTCTTCCGGTCGTTTGTTACGCTTTTGTTTTCACGTACGGTCGACTGGCTTGGACGACTAAGCCAGTCTAAGTTAAGCGCGCTTAACCGACCAAATGATCAGAGTTTGTTAAACAGACTTTTGTGAAGAAAACGCCTCATGCGATTCCGCAATCGGTCCGAAAGTACCGAAGTCGGAGGACCCGTGAGTCACGAAGAAAATAAAACCGCTACGCGAGCGCGCCAAGCTGCAACAAGCGAACGCTATCTCGCATTTCAAATCGGCAGAGAACAGTACGGTATCCCACTTCTTCGAGTGCGAGAAGTGATCGAGATGAGCGAGCCCACGCCGATTCCGAAATCGCCGCCTCATTTCAAAGGTGTGATCGACCTCCGCGGCCAGATCATTTCTGTTTTGGATTTGCGATTGAAATTGAGCCATCAAGAAACGAAAAACGGGCCGAAGACCGCAATCGTCATTCTCGATCTAGAGCCGCATTTGTTCATAGGTGTAGTCGTCGACCGCGTAAACAGCGTTCTCGCGTTTCATTCAGATGAGCTTAGTCCCGCGCCGAATTCTGGAAGCGCTGGGGAGAAGTCGGTTACCGCAATCGCACGTCGCGAAGGCAAACTCACGCTCATCCTAGATGTGCGCGCCGCGCTCGACATGAACGAAATCGACGCGATCAAAAATGCAGCCGCAGCGGCCGCTTAAACCTCAATAAAACGTCGCGGGTCAGTGTCCGAAGACACCCTCATTCATCAGAAGTTTAAAGTCTCAAAATCGCAAAGTCGGAGTTTCGAATGAAAAGTTGGAGTTTAAACGCGAAGATCGCGTCGGTGATTGGTCTCTTGAGTTTCGCGTTTATCGCATGCTCGCTCTACTCGGTGAACACGGCGATGAAAAACCGCCAAACGCTTCGCGACGTGACCAACATCTATAATAAGCGGCTCTCGTATCTCATCGACGTTCGAGACACGCAGCGCGTGATGATGATTAGCCTCTTCGAGATGATGTCTCGCGAGGAGCCAGAGGTCATTGCAAAAAACGCAAAACGATTTGATCAGGCGATCGTCGATGTCAAAGAGAGCCTTCATAATTACGAATTGATCGCGAGCGAAAAAGGGCAAGAGCTTGCGAAAAAGTATGGCGTTGCGTTCAACGAATACGTTGAGATCGCGATTGAAGCCAAAGGTTACGCGGTTAAAAACGAAGATAAGGCTGCTGCTGCGACGATCGCGCGCGCCGACAAGATTCGCGCGAGCATGCTCGAGTACATGACCGAAGCGACAGATCTCACCGCAGCTAATTTGAAGCGCGCAACCGATGCGGCGGAGGCTGAGTCGACGCAATCGATCCTCTTAAACTCGGTGCTTTCTTCGTCATCAATCTTTCTATCACTTTTGATCGCCTTCTTCGTTCTGCGGTCGCTTTCGCGATCGATCCAAGCCGTTGTCCGCGGTCTCTCAGACAGTGCGGAGCAAGTCTCAGCTGCAGCGACGCAGATTGCGTCGGCCTCAGAGGAGCTCTCGCAGGCTGCGACCGAGCAAGCGGCTTCGCTCGAAGAGACGGCAGCTTCCGTGGAAGAAATGAACTCGATGGTCGGTAAGAACTCGGAGAACGCGACCTCTACGGCCGAGACGTCCAATAGCTCGCGTAAAAAAGCCGAACTCGGAAAGCAAACCGTGGTCCGCATGACGGAAGCCATGCGCGAGATTGCCGACAGCAACACGGCGATCATGACTCAAGTCAACGCAAGCAACAATTCAATGAGCGAAATCATCAGCGTCATTGAGCAAATCGACAAGAAGACAAAAGTCATCAACGAGATCGTAAATAAAACGGAGCTTCTCTCTTTTAACGCTTCGGTCGAAGCTGCGCGCGCTGGCGAACACGGCAAAGGCTTCGCGGTCGTCGCAGAGGAAGTTGGTAATCTCGCACGGATTAGCGGTGCGGCCGCTGAAGAAATCAGCGCACTTCTTGAGCAAAGTATCGTGAAGGTGAACTACGTCGTTCAAGAAACAAAATCGAGTGTCGGTAAACTCATCGAAGAAGGTCGCTCGACTATCGAGAGCGGCACTGACGTCGCGCGCGAGTGCGGCAATGCGTTTGAGACTGTGCTAGTCGATGTAACAAGTGTCTCTGGGATGGCGAACGAAATTTCTTCCGCGAGCCAAGAGCAATCGCGTGGAATTAGCGAAATCACGAAAGCGATGAGCCAGCTCGACCAGATGACACAGCAGAATGCCGCAACGTCGGAGGAATGTGCGTCATCGGCAGAAGAACTCTCGCAGCAAGCGGAAGCGCTAAAGGCCGCCGTTCGTCGCCTCATTCTCACAGTCGATGGCGACAAGTCGGGTGCCGCAAACTTAAACCCAGCATTCGTTCCGCAAGCGCACGCTGGGTTTGTGCCGGCACAAACTTCGAGCGGCGCACAGCCAAACCGAGTGGTCCACTTGAAATCAAATAAGAAGCCGAAAGCAGCATCGCCAGCGGCGCTCAAGAGAGCGTCTGGCGAGACGCCGTCTTACGACAGCTCTGGTTTTACAGACATTTAAAAAGAGGGCCTGAGTCAGATGAGCGCTGAGCGTTTTTTAGACTTCAACTCAAAAGAAAGCTCTCAGCGCTTGCTCTCTCCAGAAGACATGCAGTTTTTTTGCGAGGCGATTGCAAAGCGAGCGGGGATTTGGCTCAAGCCTTCTAAGCTTGAGCTCGTGCAAACACGGTTACGATCGCGACTTATGGCTCTCTCGCTTGAGTCTTATGAAGATTACCGCGAGCATCTAAAATCGATTTCAAAAGACGATCCGGAGTGGGAAGCGTTCACAAACCTGCTCACGACAAATAAAACGGACTTCTTTCGAGAGCCTGCTCACTTTGACTTTCTCATTCGAGAAATTTTACCTAAATGGCTCGCTACAAACCAGTCGACCTTCAAGGTTTGGTCTGCGGCCAGCAGTACCGGTGAAGAAGCGTTCACGCTTGCGATGATTCTCTCGCGCTCGCTCCCTCCGGGCCGTGACTTTAAAATTCTCGGTACCGACATTGACACTTCGGTTGTCGCAGCGGCGTCGAATGCCGTTTATTCTCAAATCAAGCTGCCCGAAATTCCGCTGGACTACCACGCAGACTGCATTCAAAAAGGTCGCGGCCAAGCTCAAGGTTGGTTTCGGATTCGTCCAGAGTTGAAAGAAAAAGTCCTCTTCAAGCCCCATAACTTAATGGACCGCACAGCGCCCGGTGAGAACGTCTTCGATCTTGTTCTTTGTCGAAACGTTCTGATCTATTTTGCGCCCGAGACGATCGAGTTCGTACAAAAGAAAATCTTTTCGACCGTCAAGCCAGGTGGGCACCTTTTCATCGGTCACTCGGAATCCTTCCAAGGCTTTGCTCATCATTGGAAAGGTGTGGCGCCTTCAATCTTTAAAAAAGGGTCTTGATGGGCGCGGTCGCAGAGCCAAGATACGCACTCAGCATCGGGGAATTGATTGTGTGCCCAGAGCCGTCCATCGTCTCGACAGTGCTCGGATCTTGCGTTTCTGTTTGCCTTTATTCGCCGAGAAAAAAAATCGGAGCCATGATCCACTATGCGCACCCGCGCGACCCTGCGGGTCTGTCTTCAGGTGATGACCTCCGTTACGGCGATGTCGCTATTCCAGAGATGATCCATCAACTCGTGGCGCTTACGGGCGAGAAGCCGCATTCGTTATTGGCGAAACTCGTTGGCGGCGCCTCCGAAATCACGGGCGGGCGGTACCCATTTGATGTCGGCCACGAAAATGTGGCGCTCGCGAAGACGCTGCTCCACTTGAACGGTATCGCAATCGTGGCAGAAGAAACGGGCGGCAAACTCGGTCGAAAAGTTTTGTTTCACACGGCCACTCACCGGGTCCAAGTCTCTCAGATTCCAAAAACAACCTCGAGAGAGCAGCGGGTGATTGCGATCGGCGCCTCGACCGGTGGAACGGCCGCCTTGGCTGAACTCATGAAAGCACTTCCAAAAGAGATTCCGCCCACGCTCATCGTGCAGCATATTCCGCCGGCCTTTTCAGGTTCATTCGCTGAACGACTGGATGAGCTTTGCCCCTTCGAGGTCAAAGAGGCCGAAGATCGCGATGACGTTCGACCTTCACGCGTTTTGATTGCGCCAGGTGGCCGTCACATGCGACTCGAAAAATTGAACGGCTCTTATCGAGTGCGTTTGTCGGACGAGCTTCCAGTGAACCGGCATAAACCTTCGGTCGACGTGCTTTTCGATTCGGTAGCAAATCTCTGCGGGGGCTCGGCCGTCGGTGTGCTGTTGACTGGCATGGGAGACGACGGCGCGAAAGGTCTTCTCAGAATGAAAACTGGTGGCGCAAAGACGATCGCGCAAGATGAGTCGAGTTGCGTTGTCTACGGAATGCCTCGAGCCGCTCGAGACCTTGGCGCCGTCGATCACGTGCTTCCACTCCGGAAAATCCCCATCCAAATCATGAAACTGTGGTAATTTGGAGCGCCGCGCAAGTGGAAGTGCTTCACAGGGCGTCGAAAACCTTCGAAACTACTCCGTATGTTGAGAGTTCTAGCGTCACTCCTGATTCTGCTTTGCCTTTCGGCTGAAGCTCAAGTCGAGCATCAATTGGTGCGTCGTTTGGCTATTTTTCCTGTCGCAACATCAGCGACCACGCCGATTTCAAGAGCCGAAGATCTCTCGACCGTTCTGGAGGACACCTGGTGGCAAGCGCGTGAAGAGTTCGCACAGAATCGCCGTTTCTTGGTGGCAAGTAAGCAGTTTCTGATTAAGACCGACGTTTATCAGTCGCGCCGCGAGCTTGAACCCGCAGACGCCATCATTCTCGGTAAGCTTCTCGATGCCCATGCGCTCGTCACTCTTCAACTCATCGATCGTCGATTGTTGATGACCGTTTACGACGCGGGGAACGGCCTTCTACTTTGGAAGAAGGGCATCACGCTTCATCCTTCGATCGCGACTAAGGATCAGTTGCCTGGTTTAGCGAAACGTCTCGTTCTCGATTTTATTGCGACCGTTCCTTACCAAGGTTTCACGTCAGTGGATTCATTGATCGGCTCAGCAGTTTACGAAGAGGGCGACATTAAGCTTTCGCAAGTCGATCTCGGCATTCAAACGCGCGCGCAAATCGGCGATGTCGTTCAGTGGATCCGCGTGACGAGCACGAACACGCAGCCTCTTTTCCAAGGCGGCTCGAAGATGATCGTCTACGCCGAAGGGAAGATCGTAAAAATCGATCAAGGGATCGCGACGGTCGAAATCCAGCGGGCATCGTCGCTGCGTGATTTAAAAGAATATTCGTTGGTTCGCGTTCCAAGAGAAGCGGAACGTCTTCGGACTGAATATACGATTAGCGATACACCGAGAGCGACTTTGACGGCCGACTTGCTTGCGCCGGAAGTGAGCCCCATGGAACGAATCGCAAAAGAGAAAAAGCCTCTCGCGACAACGATCAGCATCATTGCGAGTGTGGCCACATTCCTGTTATTGGCGTTTTGATCGCTACGTTGGCTGTTTGTTTGGCTCTCAATTTTGCTCTTTGCTTAGCGCTCTGAAGGAGTTCTCGTTTGGCGGATTGGAAAGCTCGGTCGCAGATCTTGGGCGACGTCGTTTACTTCTCATATCTGAATGAAACGCGTTTAGCTGCTCCACCGATCGACAAGAATTTCGACGAAGTCTTCGTTTGGGATTTGGAT
>CAJYOV010000078.1 GCA_913776405.1 Pseudobdellovibrionaceae bacterium | reverse complement strand
GTATTTGTCCAGCCGCCCTTCAAGCTCGCGGTCGGAGTTGCGCACTGGCTGAACTCGTAACGGATTTGGTTTGCCGAGTTACAAGACGATCTTGGATTCACCGTTTTGCACGAGCCGCCGAACGGCGCAATCTCTTCACCTACGAGATCCATGACCCCGCGCTCAGTATCCGTCGCGACGCTGTTTACAACCGCAAGCGCGGTTTCAGACGCGTAGGAAGGCGAATCTGCAAGCGCCTTGTCCGCAGCCTCAGGCATGCAGGCCGAAAGAACTAAAACCGACGTCGCAACCAAAGTTGCAGCCTTCGCCAAACCATAAACGCGTCTCATAGATGTCTCCCTCAAAGCTGGACATCAGCATCGCGTGTTCCCATTTTTCTGGTCCAGTGATTTTGCCCTAGCCAGACGTCCAGATTTATTTTTTGAGGCGGCGGATGGTTTGGTTGAGGACGTTGCTGAAGAGGCGGAGGTCTTCGGCCGAGGGGGCGCGGCTTAGGAAAATTTTGTTGAGCGTTTTTTCGATGTTGATGCGCGGGGAGGAGAGGTCGAAACCAAGGAGAAGAAGCCATTCGTGAATCAGCTTCTGTGGGTATTCGACAGCTCCGGCTTTCGCGAGCTCTTTTGATTCGGCACGTGCCGAGTTTGCGCTGCCCGAGTTCGCGCTGCCTGTGATCGCGGTGCGCACGATATACGTAGCGAGCAAAACTGCGTGCGAGAGGTTGAGTGAATTGACGTCACTGAACGTCGGAAGGCGGCAGACGTAATGGCAGAGTTCCATCTCTTCGGCGCTTAAGCCGTCGTCTTCCGTACCGAAGATCAGGTAAATCGGATCGGCGTCATCGTGCAGACGGTGATCAGGCTCAGAAAGGCAGTCTGTGATCGTCGCTTCAAGATCGTCAGGAATTTTCAAACGCGCATCTTTGCCGCTCAATGCGAGTCGCACGCCTTCACCTTCAGCAGCGTAGAACTCGGCCAAAGACGGATAGAACGTCGCGTTTCGTAAGACATCTTGTGCATGAGCCGCACCTTGCTTGGCTTCATCGCCGAGTGGTTCTTCGCGACCGACGATGATCAAACGCGTACCACCCATGTTCGCAAGCGCTCGCGCGCACATGCCGACGTTGCGAGGATAAATTGGGCGGTGAAGAACGATCGTGATTCGGTTCATTAGAATTGGTGCCCGAAGACTTTAACGCCATCGGCGATACGATCAGCTACTTGGGCGTCAGCTTCGCTCATGTTTTTGAGATCGTTTTCGACACGAGGGCGCCAAGAATCGGTTGGCAGTTGTTGAGCGAGCTCGAGAATTTCTAAACGCAAGAGCCAGTCGTGCGGGAGGTCTGCTTCAACTTTCGAATAAATTTGCTCAAGGCTTTCGCCCGCAACCGCTTTTTCAGTCACCGTTGTCGACGCTGGCCACGTCGCCATTTTTTCGCGGAAAGTCCGCACGGCTTGGTAAAGCTCGTGCTTGTACTTCATAAGCGGTGAGAACTCTTTCCGAGGAATGATTTTAGCGACGAAGTCGTCGGTTTCACCGTAAGCGCGACGATCTGCTGGCCCGCCAAAGACCGATGTCACGTGGGTGCCGACACCCATGTCGAAGACGCCCCATGCAGGATCGAAGAGCAGCTTGTCGCCATGAGTGACTCGGCAGTCTGTCCAAGCGACGAGAATGAGCGCGCCGGTTTCTGGATGGCGAATCAAATCTCGAATCGTGCCGTCGACCGTGACACCGCTCAGGAAGCGAATCTGTTTTTTTGCGCCAGGCTTAAAGCCGATTTTTAAAAGTTCGTCGTCTTTCAAAGTCGAGAGCGGCTTCGAGAAACCTTCTATCAAACCGACCGGTGTGCCGTAACCTTGAGCGTGATACTGAACGCCGTGTCCTTGAATTTCGCGACCGTGAAGTGAAAGCTGAGAAGGCCCTTCAAACTGAATATAAGCCACTTGCTCGCCTTGGGCATCATACGACTTCAGCTTCCCTGAAATCTGGAGACCCGAATCGAGTTCGGCGGTAACCACAGTTCTTGCGACGTGAGCTTTCTTGAGGCCCTCGACACCGCCGCGACGGAACGCCATTTGATCGGCAAGTTCTTCGAGCACAACCGTGAGATGCGCAAAGTTGGGTGTCACGAACAGCTGCGGTTGCATTTCGGTGATGTCGTATGAGTAGTTAATGCAGTCGACCGTGAGCGGCAGTTTCTGCACGGCAGGTCCCAAGCAAGAGCGCGCTTCTTCGATCGATGACAAGAGGCCCGCACCGTAAATACGAGGCTTTTCAAGCGAGCCAATAAGGCCGTACTCGGCTGTCCACCAATTCATACGACCCAACAGAGCCGCTTCAGAAACGTGAGAAATTGCTGCGTTCACGTCGTTCAGTGTTTGTTCGGCTTCGCGAATTTGCTCGGGCGTAGACGAAGGGTCTTCTTTCAAATCGGAGAGGCTCCGAATCGCTTCGTACTGAGCCATGTCTTCGTGGCTGATGATCGCTTTCGATGCGACCTGGGCGTAGGCTTTCAGGTAAGCAGCGTATTCGGGCTCGACAAGAATGGGCGCATGACCGGCGGCCTCATGAACGATATCAGGGGCTGGCGTGTACATCATGTGATCGACTGTGCGCAGGTCCGAAGCAACGGGCAAATAGCCGAAGGCTTGAATTTCCATGAACGCAGCCGGCGGAATAAATCCGCTGACGGGCACCGAGACCCAACCAAACTCCGAAAGCTTTTTGCCCATCTCCTCGATGGAAGGGATACGGTCGACGGTGATGCCGGTTTTTTTCAGACCTTCACGGTAGCTCTCATGCGCATTCACACTCAAGAAGCTCACTAGCTGGCGCATGATGTAGCGCCAGACGGCCTGATCTACGGGCGTGTAGCGGCCGTAGTCTTGCGAGACGATGTAGCGTTTCAGGTGTGAAGGTAACATCAGTTCGGTCCTCGGTTAGAGCGTTGGGTCGCCGCCGTTTGCGCCCTTCAGGAGATAGTTTCCAACATAATCAGCAACACCGCGCTCGAGCGGCCACTGAGGTGCGGAAAGACCTAAGCTGAGAAGCTTCG
>CAJYOV010000077.1 GCA_913776405.1 Pseudobdellovibrionaceae bacterium | reverse complement strand
CCTGGTTCGGTCGAAGCCAATCGCCCACTCAAGACCGGCGCAGCTGAATTCGGTTACGGTTGCGGCCTCGCCGATACGACAGAGCTTGTTGGCTCTGCGATCATGTCTGAGATCTTTCATCTAAATGGCGTACCGACTGAGCGTGTGCTTGCTGTGGTTGATCTCGGTCGCGGTTGCGGCATTGGCGTTCGCGCGGCCCCGAATCTGATTCGTCCAGCGCACTTGTTCTTGTATTTGAAGCAAGGTCGTCTCGACGTCCTTCGCCAGGCGACGGATTACATGATTCAGCGTCAAATCGAAAACGGCGAATGGAAATTCTCGGCGACAGCTTCAGACCGTTATCAGAAAATGTTGTCAGCGATCTCTTTGAGCTTCGCTCGCTTCGCGGCACATCTTGAACGCAATTATATTTTCGCGTGGCTCGACTGGGATGGCGACAACGTTCTCGCAAACGCAGGCATTATCGATTACGGCTCGATCCGCCAATTCGGTCTTCGCCACGACCAATATAAATACGACGACGTTCAACGTTTCTCGACAAACTTGAATGAGCAACGAGGCAAGGCTCGACAAATCGTCGAAGTCTTCGCGCAGCTCGCCAATTTTCTCGAAACAGGTAAGAAAAAAGGCATCGCGGAATTCGTGAACGATCCGAACGTGCGTGAATTCGATCGCGAGTTTGATCGTGAGCTTCGCCGCATTTTCTTGCGCCAAGTCGGTTTCGACGTTCATCAAATTGAAACGTTGATGAAAAAGCGTGCCGACGTCGAGCGCCTTTATTCGACATTCCTTGTTCTTGAGAAAACGAAAACCAAAGCTGGCATGAAGAAAGTCCCAGACGGTCTTAATCGTCCGGCTGTTTTCAACATGCGCGCTGTCTTACGTGAACTCCCAACCGCTCTGTTGACTCAAGTGAAAGCAAATGGATCGTGGAGCGCGCCGAAAGCGGAAGCGTTGATCCAAACGATGAGTTCTTCGTGGGCGAAGAAAGTCGATCTGCGCCTCAAAGGCGGACTGCGTGAGCGTATCGAAGCCTTCACGAAAGCTTACGTTCACGTTTTGAAATCGATGAGCCCAGACGCCGAAAAGCCACAGGGCTACTTGCGAGCTCTCGCAGCCCGCGCCGAAGAAGAAAACCGCGCTGATCGCATCACTGGCAACGGCGCCGAATTCATCGTCGAAGCTGTCGTCAACGCGCGTAAAAAAGGTCTCACATTTAGCGAGATCCAAAACGCTGTCGAACTCTTCATCGCGAGCCAATCGCCAGCTAAAGCACGCTCAGGCCGGCTCAGTCGCCCAACGAGCGTGACATCCGCGTCTGGTCGCCTCTTCCAAGAGCTCACCAACATCGCCCACGACTGGGAAGAAGATATCTAATAACGAAAATGCGCCCATAGGCGCATTTTCCCGCGGCGCTGCCGCACCCAGGATCACACTCACGTGTAGCGGATGCCTTCTGCCTTCCGGCCCACGAAAATGTGCCCGTAGGCGCATTTTCCCGCAGCGCTGCCGGATCCACTCGCGCTTGCGTCGTGAGGGGGTGCTTGCTAGAACGTTTGCTATGATTATTGTGACAGGTGCGACGGGATTTATCGGGAGTGCGTTGGTTTGGGAATTGAACCAAGCGGGGCGCAAAGACATCGTTTGCGTGGACACCGTGCCGCCGAAAGATCGCCCAGAACCCTTGCGCAATCGTTCGTACGCAAAGTTTCTTCAGAAAGATGAAATTTGGGCGTTTCTTGAAACCGCCGAAGCGAAGAAAAAGGTCGAAGCCATTCTTCACATGGGTGCTTGCTCGGCGACGACAGAAATGAACGTTGAGTTCCTAAACGAAAACAACGTCGAGTACACTCGCCGACTCTGGAACTGGTGCACGGAAAACTCGAAGAAATATATCTACGCAAGTTCTGCTGCGGTCTACGGCGACGGCGCGCAAGGCTTCGACGACGAATCGAGCCCTGACATTTTTAAGCCTCTGAATCCTTACGGCGAATCGAAAGCCGCTTTTGATCGTTGGGCTGTGAAACAAACGTCGACTCCGCCGCTTTGGATCGGCCTTCGATTCTTCAACGTCTACGGCCCGAATGAGTATCACAAAGACTTCATGTCGAGCGTTGTCTTCAAAGCCTTCAACGAGATTACGAAGACAGGTCGTCTCAAGCTCTTCCGTTCGCACAAACCTGAATATCAAGATGGCAAACAACTGCGAGACTTCGTCTACGTGAAAGACATCACGCGCTGGATTCTTGAGCTCATCACGAAGCCAGGCATGAAAAACGGTATTTATAACATGGGCTTTGGCGAAGCGCGCACATGGCTTGATCTCGCAGATTCGACATTCAAGAGTCTCGGCAAGCCCATGCAAATCGATTGGGTCGATATGCCCGAGTCCATTCGTGACCGCTACCAATACTTCACAGAAGCAAAGATGACGAAGCTTCTCAGCTTAG
>CAJYOV010000076.1 GCA_913776405.1 Pseudobdellovibrionaceae bacterium | reverse complement strand
CATCACAAACTTCATCGACTTTATGGATCAAGAGCCAGAATCGATGGCGCACTTGATCTCGCTCTCGGCTCACGACTTCTACACGTACAATCACTCGCTCGATGTCGGCATTTATTCTCTCGGCCTCGGGCAGGTTGCGGGCTACTCAAAAGAAGATCTGGTGGAGCTAGGGCGCGGCGCGCTCTTTCACGACATCGGTAAGCGAAACGTCCATGTCGACATCATCTGCAAACAGGGCCCTCTCAATGACGTCGAGTGGGCTCAAATGCAGAAGCACCCGCTTTTCGGCCTCAAGATCTTAACGGATTACGGCGTTTCAGAAGCAATGAAAGCGTGCTGCTTCGAGCATCACGAGAGCTTCCTCGGAAACGGCTACCCGCAACAACTCACCGGCCCGGAAATTCACCCAATGGCACGTATCGTCGCTATCACCGATACCTACGATGCGCTCACGACAAAACGCTCTTACAACGAGCCGATGTCCCCGCGCGACGCGGTCGAATTTATGTCGACAAAGCTGAAGGGCAAATACGATCCGGATCTGTTGCGCGCGATGAATTCGGTTCTCTTCAAAATGGAAAAGGCCGGCTAAGAGTAGTCGGCTCTAGTCCGCTGGCGACGATCGGCTGACTTAGAGGCAGAGCTTTTCTCCAGAAGCCCGGAAACGATCTGTACAACAACCAACTCGTCGCATCGCATTAAGCGCTCACGATAACTGAGTTTATTTACCAAGCGCTTAAATTGGCGCCTTCAATTTCATTTACAGTGTAAACGGCCTAGCCTCGAGAAGTCGTTGTTTCTCGTCGACTCCTTCTTTAGGGTGGCGACATGGAAACGATTCGACCAGCGATTGAAACTTATGACGATCCGATTCAGTTCTTGAGCGATATGCTCACGTTCCGAAAAAGTTCGGACGACGGCTTCTCAATCACCAAAGCAACAAAAACACTTCGAAGAGTTTCTCCGACACTCGTGTCGCTGATCCTCCAGAAGAAACGCTCGCTCACGCTCGATCGCGTCGACGAGTTTGCAAAATTGTTGGCGCTGACGGTCGCCGAGCGACACTACTTCCGCGAGTGGCTTGAGCAAACCTCGAAGCCAGCGAATGAGCGGCACGAAGTTCAGCGAAAAGCCGTGCTCGCCATTGAAAAGAAATCTCGCAAAGACGTCTCCGTCCACATCCTCAAAGATTGGTTAAACGTTTACGTCAAAGATCTTTTTCAGTTTCCTGAAGTTCAGAACGACCCGTCGCTTACAGAAAAGATTTTGGCTCACGTCGCCTCTCCGAAGCGTGTGCGCGGCTCGATCCAGTTCCTTCTGCGTGAAGGCTACTTACGGACGACGCTCGAAGGCCGTATCGTTCTCGAAACAGACTTAGCGGTCGCGGACCCACGAGTCCCGAGTCAAAAGATTCGTCAGTTTCATAAAGCGGCTCTCGAGATTGCGCAAAAAGCGATCGACCGCGTGCCTCCGACTCACCGTCTCGCGAACTCTCTCGTCGTGCCGTTGAACGAAACGACGTACGGAGAACTGCTCGAGCTGATCGAAGACTTCAGCGAGAAACTGAAAGACTTCGCCTCGAAGCAGAACGATCAAACAGGCGACACACTCTACCAACTCGTAATCAATGCAAGTCCCGTGGGAGGGAAGATCCGATGAACGCAGCATGGACGCTACTGAATCGAATGGTGATCGCTCTGGTCACACTCTGGGCGACCTTTACAAGTTTGCCATCTACCGCACAAGCTTCAACGTTCGTCGGAAACGGCGGAAACGCAGGCGATGTTGAGTGGCTGGTAACACTCAATCAAATCGACCTCGCGCTGAAATGGGTTGAAGGCCTCGATCCAAAACAGCTGTGCGTGTGCACAGAAACTTACGCAAACCACCGCACGTGTGACGTCTTAAACGCCCTCTCAACGACTCAGGTGAAATTCTGTCGTGAAACGCTCTCAAGCCAATTACCGGCTTTGAGAGAACTCGTTTCAAGTTCGGACCGCGCTAGAGTGAACTGGACATATGATCCGATTGAAGTGCGTGAAAACGGCCGCCTCCGCGCTGTCGACGCCGTGACGGATCGACAGCAAAACAAGATCTCGATGAACCCCGACAAGTTCCGGTCGATGACGCCGAACGAGCGCATCTTCCTCATCGCGCACGAATTGTTTCACCTCACAGATCTCAATCAAAAGCCCATGGAAGATGTCGGCGCCGTTGGCCCGTTCACCGATAAAGACGGCGGCCGCGATCTCATCAACTCAATGGCCGCGACCCTTACCGTTCAGGCCGGCGAGCAAAACATCACGAATTCGTTCCGCGGCGCTTTGAAGCGACCTCAAGGCTGGCGCAATAACTGGATCGATCTATCTTTCGGGCTGACTCAGCAATCCGGAAAATCAACGTTCGAGATTGAAGACTACGAGACTCTTGAAATTGTTTATCGTCGTTACTTCGCGGGCCTCGACGGCTTCGGCGTTTACGGCGGCTGGCGCTCGCAAACGGGCGACAAAACAATTTTGAGTTCGATCAAAGCGTCCGAACGCGTAGAAACATGGAGCGTTGGTTTAACATATCGCTACTTCCCATTTCGCGATCCGCTGACATTCTGGGGTCAATCGCATTTGGTCTTGATGGCCGGCGCCGATTTTCTGAACGGAAAGTACAAAGTAGCAGACCCATCGATCGGCGGTTCCGGTCGCACGAAGGCGACGGCGTTTACTGCAAACGTCGGCTACGCGATCCCGCTTTTTGCGAGATTCTGGGGCCGCGCGAATGTCGCCTACCAGAGCTTGCCCGGCTCTTATGAAATCGAAAACGTTTTGATTGAATCGAAAGAACCCGCTGTTACGGCGACACTTGGAGTAAGCTATGCGTTCTAATTCTTTAGTCTCGAAGATGATCTCACTCGGTCAGCGTCTAGCACTTACGACACTGCCGTTGGTCTTCCTCTACTCGTGCACGCAAAACTTCAATCCCGATTCAACGGGTTACACGGGTGCAATCGGCGAAAAACTGACTGGCAGTTCGGCCCTTAGTGACTCAAGCGGCCAGGCTGACCGCACGCAAATGGTTTTCTTCGACAAGACGGTTCGACGCATTCATCACTTTGATCTCACGACGATGAAGATGATCAAGTCGTTGACCGTCGACAATCCCGATGCACAGCATTCGGTGATCTTCGATCAAAACTTAGGTTTGATTGTCGACTTCTCGGTAGGTCATTTAACTCTCTTCGACCGCGACGGTGTTCCAACGAAGAACCCGGTTCAGTTCGCAGGCAAACCGACGTCGGCCGCCTATCGCGCCTCGACAGGTACGCTTGTCGTCTACGACGACCTCTCAAACGTCGCCATTTTTAAATTCGATGCGAATGGCCGTATCGCACAGAAATGGATGGGCGGATCTCTTCTCGATTCATCATCCGGCGCGACCATTGAGTGCGGTGATTTGAACAACAACGATGAACTCATACTTGCCCTCTCTGACGGCAAACTCGCGGTCGTTGACCTTGCGCAAACGCTTGCTACCGAAACTTGGGCGTTCCGAACCGTCGCGACCGGTCTTAC
>CAJYOV010000075.1 GCA_913776405.1 Pseudobdellovibrionaceae bacterium | reverse complement strand
GCATCTCTGCAAAAGCTGCCCTTTGCCGTGGAAGGCATCAGGCCAGCCAAGAAAACTTTGGTTAAGTTGCGACGTCGAAGTCGCGAAGAGCATAACAGAAGGTGCCAGGCTCCTTTTTGAAGCCCGGCGCGTCAGTAGGGCACGAGTTCGAATGACGCATGTCTTCTTCAAAATGAAGAAGACATGCGTCATGAAAGATGACGCTGATTTTTCACGATCATGCAGCGGCTCTCACTGACAAAGACTGAATCAGCCTTCGTACTCGATGCCGAGGAGGTCGCTCGCTTCCTAACCTTAGTCGTTAGGAAGCTGTCCAATTCGCTAGTCGAACAATTCTTCCGCGTCGATCAATTCAGGGGCTTCACATTTTCTTGCGATTTGCTGCTGAGAAGCTTGCTGAAGAAGCCGTCTGATTTACCGGATTGAACTTCGATCGTGCGAGGCTTTGCAGCTTCGGCCTTCGGTAAGTAGAGGCTTAAGACGCCGTCTTCGTAATGAACTTCGATTTTTTCTTTGTCGATCGTGTTCGGAAGAGTGAACGCGCGATCGAATTTCTGCGTCGTTTTGTTGAGGCGCTGGCGCTCGCTCGAAATCAAAAGTTGTTGGCCTTTCGTTTCGACCTTGATGCTTTCGCGTTTTACGCCAGGCATATCGAACGAAATGAGAAAATGATCGGCGCCCTCTTGAAACTCGGTTTCGTTTCGCTCAAAAGCGGAAACGCCACGAGCACCTGCGCTGACAAATGTATCCATCAAGCGATCCATTTCATCGAAGACACTCGACATTGGTACAACAGACAACGGGCTTAGCATTCTCATTTTGAACCTCCATCGTGGTGAATGCGTTTACTCGCCTTCAATCTTGGTCGACTTCAAAAACCGTCAAGCAGGCGCGCGAAAATTTTTTTAAAGGTCCTCGACTTGACGGTTTGCACGCGTGAACTCAAATGAGTTTAAGACCTTAATCTTTGTGACAATCTTAAACACTTAAGAGAAGCCGAAGAATTCGGAAGGGAGGCAAAGGTGAACAAGCACATTGATCCATTTCAAGTTGATCCAAATGTTTTGCGAATCTTCCTTTCGCTCCTTGCTCTGATTCTCGCGGCAGCGGTAAGAAGCCAAACTTAATTGAGCGGATGCCAACGGTGGGAGCGAAGTCTATCTGAATCGAGCACGTACAGTCGCAGTAATTGTCCAAACTTCGGTCGAAGCGGGATCGCCGTCAGGATGGTGAGATCTGCAGCGCTATGGCGCGTGGCCGAAGAGATCTACCGCGCCCGGCTGCCACATCGAAGCTACTCGCTAAAAACTTTGAGATTGGCTGTTCCCAAAATCGCGCCGGTGTCTAGACTCACAGTCCCTTTGAAGAGCTGGATTGGGCCGATTTGTTTAACGTCGGAGAGAGTCACCGTTAGGCGCGTGCCGGGCTTGGCGCCTGAGAGGTCGTGAAAGTGGGCTTGGGTGACGGCGACGAGGAACGCTTTTTGAACAGCTGGCACATTCGAGAAACCACAACGAACTTTGTGAGCGGCAGCAACATAGCCGAAACCTTGCGCGAGAAATTCAATCAGGCTCGTCGGGCGCAAGACGCCCTCGGAAAAATAGAGACCCTCTCGCTTAAGAGTCACGAAGCAAGTGCCGCCGTCGGCCGAGCTCGAGCCGACTTCGTCGATCCAAATCATGGGCGGGCGGTGCGGAAGAAACGCATGAAGTTCGCTCGTGGAGATCGGTGTTTGAACGCTAGCCTTTTCTGTCATTAAGCGCCGCCTTGGAGAGAAACGAAGTGTCGAGTAATGGCAGCGCGATCAACCTTCGCCGATTCGCTCAACGGAAATGCCTCTAAGAAAAAGAGATTCGCCTTCGGGATCCGCACATCAAATTGGCTTGCGATCAGTGACAGCGCGTCAGCCCGCGTTTTTTCACGTACTTCGTCACTCATGGGAGCTTCCTCGCGCACTGCGATCGCAAGTTCATGACCCAAACGAGAATTCGGTACCGCAATCGCGATCGAAAAAAGATCGAGCTTTTCTTTGAGAACAGCTTCAACTTGTTCGAGCGCGATCTTCGAGCCACCACGGTTCATCAGAAGATCAAGCCTGCCGTGGAAGACCCACGAGCCGTCGCTGTCGCGAACTTCGATATTGTCCGAGATCGTGAGTCTCTTGGGGAAGAGAACGTTCTCGCCCTCGACGATAGCCAGACACAAAGAGGGGCCGCCGATTTCAACGCCTTCGCCCGAGACAACACGTGAATGAAGATTTTCTAGCGGATGACCGATCTCGCCGGAAACAAGAGGCTCACGACCTGGCGCAAGGTGAGTCACAGCAGGCGACGCTTCTGTGCAGCCGTAGCCGATCGAAGGTTCTGCAATCAACGCGGTCTCTCGAACTTCACGCCACAATGAGACGTCGACAGCGGCGCCACCCATGATGCACGAATATGAAGGCGCAACCTTCAGACCGTTTCGAATCAACTGACAAAGGTCGAAGAAATGCGCAGGCGTACCCAACGTCAGAAGACCGGGATCTGAGAACTCCGCGCGTCTTGCGTGCGAAGATTGAGAATATTTGCCCTCTTGAAAATGCAGAGGCACGCCGAGCTTCAGCGCCAAGAGATAACCGAGCGTCAAACCGAAAGTGTGAAATGGTTGGGGATAGGCGAAGACGGAAGAAATCCGAGTGCGATCGAAAAGCTGAACGACAGAGTCGAGCGCAGCTTCGATGTTGCGACGGGAATAAAGAACTAAGCGTGGGCGACCGCTAACAGTGCCTGAAGTGAAAACGCCGAAGATTGGTTTCTCTGGAAAGTGCGGCGCACGCGCACCGCCCGGGAGAAAATCCAAGAACGAGGTTTCAGTTTTGAGCGGTGGCGCTACGACCAAAAGCTGGTCGTCGTTTTGCCAGGTGCGTTTCACGCTCTCGAAGAGCTCGTGAGAGTGATAGCCCTTGATGAGCTTGGTCGTCACAGCACGCTTTTCTCGAAGAGATAGTTGCCTTCGTCCCAAACGTCGCCAGCCACTGCGGATGTAAAGCCTTTTCGCACGTTCTCTCGCACGAGCGCTTTTTTCATCTGAGCGACGAAGCTTCCGTCGTAGAACATCATGATTAAGTTGCGGAATCGTTTGCCGCCGAGACGTGCTTTTGATTCGTACTTGTCGCCGAGGCCTGGAGTTTCGAGGCTCTTGTTGCCGTCGGCCATCGCTTGCAAAATCGTCTTAGCTGCGAAGGTCGAAGTCGAAACCGACATGTGGACACCGCTTGAGAAAATCGGATCCAAGAACATGGCTGCATCGCCTGATAAAATCCAGCGATCACCATAGAACTTCTGACTTGTGTGTGAGTAGTTCCCGATGCGGCGAACCTCGGAGGTGCGCTTTGCGTTTTTCATCATCGTCCGAACGCGTTCGCTGCCCAAGAGCTTGCGATTCAAGTAACCCTCAAAGTCATTTTCGCCGTCATAGTATTGAGACGAGCAGACGACACCGACAGAGGTGATGCCGTTCTTGAATGGAATGATCCAAGTCCACGCACCATTCGGCAAAAGACCGATTGTGATATCGCCTTCTGATTTGCCTTCATAGCGAGCGACGTTTTCGTAATGAGCGAAGACGGCGACGTTATTCAAGCCTTTGTTCGATTCGCGGGTCGTTAAGCGCTTACCTAACAGAGCGTCGCGACCTGTGACATCCATCACGTAAGAGCACGAGTACTCAGCAAGGTTTGTTTTCACGATCGCGCCGATGTCGTGGCCCGACAGCGACTCTTGCAACGCGCCTGGCGGAACGATTTCAACGTTCGTCACATTTTCCGGTTGGTGAAGCTCAGCGCCGCATTTTACTGCGTAAGAGAGGATGTCTTTATCGAAGAGCGCGCGCTCAACCTCAAAGGCCATGGGGATCGTCGCGTTTAAGCCGTTCTCGAACCCGAAACGGACTTCGTCATCATTTGCGTAGTCGATAAAACGTGCGCCGTATTTTTCGATGTAGCGGCCGTCACTCAGCACGTCGTAAAAGCCAGTCTCTTTGAAAAGCGGCATTGTCGCTGGCAGAAGCGATTCACCGATGTGGAAGCGCGGATACTCTTCACGCTCGAGAATCAAAACTTTTTTGCCTGCTTGTGCGAGAACGATGCCGGCTTGGCTACCGCCGGGTCCGCCACCAATAATGATTACGTCGTAGTGTTGCATTCTCTGTATCCTTGCTCTTCTCGTTTAGTTTGAGACTAAAGAGAAGTCGAACGAGCTTGAATAGAACTGGTCACGTAAGTGTTTGATTCGTTCGCCGAGCGCTTGATCGTGGTCGACAAACGGAACTGACTCGCGAATCTGCGCGTAGATCTTCTTTGAAGTCGAGCCTTTGAGATTCACGCCGCGCAAGTCGAGGGCTTGAGCCAAACAAATCAGATGAAGAGTCATCGTGTTGTAGAGCTGGTCGATCATCTCACCGCATTGAACAGCCGCACTCAAACCCAATGAGACTTTGTCTTGATTATGAGATTCCGACGAGCGAGAAAAGATGCTGTTCGGAGTCGCCTTCGCCATAATTTCTGACGTGATGGCAGAGACGGCTTGGTGAAGCCCTTTCAGACCATGGTGAAGGAAGCGTTCTTCGGATGGAATCTTGTTCCATGCAGCGAGGTTTGCGGGAAGACCGCGGTTGGTTTTGTCGTCGATGACGAGCATCAGCTGGCGATCGATCATGTCTGCAACGTTTGCGAGCGAGATCTTCAAATAGTCTGCGCCGTGCCCCATGTATCCGCCATAGAAGTTGCCGCCAGTTGCAAGCTGACCTTCGGCATTAATCAAGGGGTTGTCGGAAACGGAATTCACCTCTTGTACCAACCAGTGTTCGAGCATCGAGAGCGTCTCGAGCACGGGGCCAAGAATCTGAGGAGCGCAGCGAAGTGAGTATCGCTCCTGAACATGGGTCGCGAGTTCGACTTGTGTCGCCCCCGTTTTTTCGCGAACACGTGTTTGATAATCTTCGTCATGAAGGAGAGCGCGGATCGTTTGCGCCGCTTTCGTCTGACCACCGTGGCTGCGCGCGATCTCATTTATTAAAGGCTCGAAGCTTTCGGTGCGACCTTCGAGCGCGAGGCACAACCAAGACGTCGCGACGACCGCGAGATCGACGAGTTGTTCTGCGCGATTGAGATTTACAAGCGAGAGCCCTGCCATCGTCGATGTGCCATTGACGAGAGCGAGACCTTCTTTGGTTTTCAGTTTGTAAGGTTCCAGACCGTTCTCAGCGAGAAGATCTTTGGTCATGCGAATCTCGTCGCCGACGTGAACCTGGCCTTCGCCTTGAATTGCCTGTGCCAAATACGCAAGCGGGATCAAATCACCACTCGCACCCAATGAACCTTCGCGAGGCACAACAGGGATCCAATCGTTCTCGAGAAAAAGGCGCATGCGTTCAACGAGCTCGACGCTTACTCCAGAAAGACCTCGGCACATCGAGTTCAATCGAACAAGCATCGTCGCACGCGACGCCTCTTTCGGGAGAGTCGCACCTGTACCGCAGAGAAGATACGAAATAAGATTCGACTGCAGAGTTTCCGCTTGATGTGGAGGAATGATGCGAAACGAGCTGTCGCCGAAACCGGTCGTGACACCGTAGATCGCTATGCCGTCCTCAATCAGTTTGTTAAGTGCGCGATGGCTAGCTTCGACCTTTGTGCGTGCGCCCTCGGTGATCGTCACTTTTGAGAATGTCGGTCTTTGGAACGTGAACTTCAAAACCTCATCGAGGCCCAAGTCTTTTTCGCTGATCACCAGGTTCATAGTGGTCGAGATTAAAGCGGTTTAGCCCTAGCTTGTAAACCACCGTTTTGCGCTCTAGGAGCGGTTTATCGGTTTACCACGCTGAACGAAACTTCAGCGGTAGCTGAGTGAAAACTCACAACCCAAATGCAGCTTAATTCCGGCCGTGCCGCGAGTTCCAGTTCGGCTTCTTCTAAAGCGGTCTCCAAGGTATTCGGATCATTCTGAAGACAAAGAAGCGGACCTGACCACTCCATCGCTTGTAGCAGCGAAACTGCACGAATGTTCGGCAAGGTATGGACAAACTTTGAGGGCGAGCTTGCCCCACTCGAAGCAAAATCGCGATCGGTTACATTCGATGCACGAGGAGACGCTAGAAGAATCAGATCGGGTGATGCGCCGAGTTTATCTTTCAGAAGTGTAAACGCCTGCGGAAGAGAGTAACCGGGCTGATCCAGCTGGTACCATCGGTCGGACTTCGGCGCCCACGACGGCGTCTCTTTCGCTGGGTACGGTATATGAATGCGGTAAGTCTCAACTTTCATGTGCGCCCCACGAGAGCCGCTGCGTGCACGCCGCCAAAACCAAGCGACGTGATGAGGACCTTCGAAAGCGGAAGCTTGGTCTGAACTTCAGCAGCCTGAGCCAGATATCGAGCTTGAAACTGTGAATCGATTTCGGAGGTCGTGAAAATCGAAAACGGCTCTTGAGACTTCAAGACTTCTGTTGCGGCGATGACATCGAGGAGACCCGCCGCGCCTAGGGTGTGCCCAATGCTCCACTTGGTGCCTGTAACAGCGGGCTTGGTCGGAGCGTCAGCAAAAAGGGCCGTCAGCACGCGATCTTCGGTAACATCATTCGCTTGAGTGCTTGTACCATGCGCGATCACAAGCTCTGGCGGATGTGAGCGAAGGTCCT
>CAJYOV010000074.1 GCA_913776405.1 Pseudobdellovibrionaceae bacterium | reverse complement strand
CGCCTCTGCCGTCGACACACGGATTGCCGCCACAGGTGTCTTCACCGTCCGTAAAGACGATGATGGCCTTCGGGCCTTTATACGATTTTAAGTCTTCCGCCGCGGCTTTCACGGATTTGAAAAGCGGTGTTTTACCGACCGGATCGAGCTTTGCGACCTTTGTTTCGATTTTAGTTAAGGACTTCTCACCGAACGGCACCATGAGCTGATTGTCGGAACAATCGCCAACGCGTTGAGAGCCGTACACGCGAAGGCCCGTTTGCGCCTTCTCTTTGTATTGATCCGTCATGTAGCGCGTAAGCATCTTCTTCATAAAGTACATGCGCGTGCGGAAGGGGCCCAAGAGCTGGCCCATTGAGCCCGAGCTATCGACAATGATTTCGATTTTCGGTGGAGGGCCCTTCGAATCTTGGAGGTCCGTCGTTTCGATCAGCGCTGAATCGTCAGATTTTACGTGAGCAACGTCGATTGGCTGCGAGCTGTATTTGGCCTCGTTGCCGATACGGCTGTCGCCAGGATTTGTTGGCGCGACTTCGAGTTTTTCTTCACTCGTTTGCTCGACCATCGGGTTTGGAGCTGTCGTGTCTTGAGCCAAAGCAAAACTTGAAAGAGCGCTTAAAAGACAGAGTGAGAGAACGTGTTTCAACGCTTGCATTTAGCCCCTCGCTTACCGCGGTTTCAGTGCTCGGCCGAGCTCATCTGGCAATCTGAATCCGAGAGTCACATAGAAGAAATGAGTGACCTCGGTCGATGTTGTACCCTCGGGAATCACGTAAAAGTCAGACGGGTTTTTCGACGTCTGCCCTGAAAACTTAAACTTGGAGATGCGGCCACCATAGCCCGCTTCAAGAGTGATCCGTTTAAAAACGGGGATCCAATCGAAGTAACCCATGGCAGACGCACCTAATTTGAAATCGGTGATGAAGACACCGCCATTCGTGCCACGAGTGGTCGTTCCTGTATCTTCGGGCGTGACCATTGGAAGCACGTCGAGACCGATAAACGCATGCGTAAACGCGAACCCCATTCGTCCTACGCGTGGAGCGAAAAGAAGAGGTGTTGCCTCGTACTCGAATTTCGCGCCGACACCGTAGCCGGTCATGCTCGTACTCAGAACCGCTTCATCGGGATTGATCGTCTTAAACTGCGAAGTTGTGACCACCAAGCGTAAGATCGGGCGGATTCTGTTCTGATACCAGCGACGACTGAAACGATAGTTGAAAGATAGGTTCGTGACCGAGTCGGTACTCGGCCCTTGATTTCGATAATACGTCTTCGTGGGAAATTCGCCGCCCCAGTGCTCAACCTGAAGTCCCAAGTGCCAGAACATATCGGTGAAGTACGTGAGCTTAAAGTAATCGGGTCGGTAGCTCTTGATATCCTTGTACCCGTTGGTCACATTGTCGCTTGGAGTTGTGTCCAAGCTTCCGAAAAATGATCCGTACTGAAGTTCGAAGAATCCCGGATCAGGAAACTCGGAAAGTTCTTCGTCACGAATCGGCGGGTCGACAACGCGTTCGTCTGAATCTTTTGGCCAATCTTTTGGTGTGCCCAGTGGTACGGCGAGATCGCCTTTCAGCGGAAACTTGATGATGCTCTCGCGGTCGAGTGAAACCAGAATTTTGCCGTCTTGAATCGTTTCGACTTTACCGCGAGCAATAATCTCAAAGTCTGCGCCGTTGGGTCTCACGAAGACGACGAAAGGGGAGAGTTTCATTTTCGATGTCGGCAGATCTAAGAGGATGAAGCCTTCACGGTCTGAGTCAACGCTGAGAGATTTGCCTTTCGGGTCAAACTGAGCGGACGCGGGCAAGGGCGCGCTCACAAGAAGAGCTGCGCCGACCACTGCGGTCAGGATGCGAATCACGAAGCGAATCGAATTGTGTTTACCCACGGCATCTAAAGTCTAACGACCTTAGAGGCCCCGGTACAAATACAAGTTTGCACGATCGATGAGGAAGGCGGTGCCCGAAGGCAGGACCCATATACCATCGATCGCTGATGCGGTCGGCTTCTGCACGGTCTCGTAAGTCAATGGGTCGACCGTGTACATAACTCGCGCTTCTTTCGAGATCCCGAGGATCAGGTCGTTCTTTGCATCGTAGACGAGTTTCCGGCCTACAGCGACACCGTCAGAAGCTGACGAAGGCAACGAGCCGACCCCAGTTGTCGTAAATGTTGTCGGCGTCGAGGTGCCATCGTCCGTAATTAGCGCGAGACCGCCTGTGCCTTTCAGGAAGACAAACACGCGATAAGACGTTCGTCCAAGCGTGTTTGTTGAATCAATTGCGATATCAGCCGGAATTGAGGCGCCTTGCACAGACCAAGATCCAGTCGCAGAGACGTCGATGCTTGAGAGAAGGACAGGTGCCGACGGTGTCGCATTGAGCGTCGGCGCTACGTTGTACACGAGAACCCGGTTCTCGGTTGCCGTCGACTTTGAGACCGATACGAAGAGCCGCTTCGTTTTTTCGTTCACGGCCATGCCCATGACGGTGTAGCCGGACGGGAAGCTTGGCATCGCAGTCGAGCTGCTCGCGCCTTGAACTTCCCAAGAAAGGTTTGAACCTGTCGAGAAGAACGAGCGGTTG
>CAJYOV010000073.1 GCA_913776405.1 Pseudobdellovibrionaceae bacterium | reverse complement strand
CGGCTCTACGTAACGAACTTGGTAAACAACGTAAGTTGGACGTGGGCAGTAAGAATCCCAACGATCGTAGCGATCCGTCCAGCGCGAGTGATTGCGCACCCACGAGAGATCCGAACGATTGCGCAAGCCTGAACGTGAACGCCAGTCTTGACGGTCGACGCGTGCGCGGTGCTGACGACGCTCGAAGTCTGGGCGACGCTGATCACGGTCGCGCGAGATGCGGCCGCGACGTTCTTCAACGCGCTGACGACGACCTTGATCTTGACCGCGGCCCTCACGGTCATCGCGACGGCCAGGCCCACGATCCGGACGCGAAGGCTGCGACGGACGTGAAGGCTCCGAAGGGCGCGATGGACGCGACGGTTCAGATGGGCGTGTTGGACGAGTTGGCTCCGAAGGACGCGTCGGACGTGTCGGCTCTGACGGACGCGTTGGGCGCGTTGGCTCCGAAGGCCGGCTCGGCCAATCTGGGCGACCTGGGCGGCCCGGTTCGTCGCCACGGCCTGGGCGGCCTGGACGGCCTGGTTGATCACCACGGTCTGGCCAATCAGGGCGCGATGGCTCTGACGGTCTCGAAGGTTCGGATGGGCGTGATGGTGGCGTTGGACGGTCCGGGCGATCAGGACGCGGCGGCCGCTCTGGGCGATCCGGTCGTGATGGACGCGATGGCTCAGAAGGACGAGAAGGAGGCGGCGCCGGGCGCGAAGGTTCAGACGGACGCTCCGGACGACCACCGCGATCGCCGCCGCCATCGCCGCGGTCTGGGCGATCAGGACGCTCTGGGCGCTCAGGACGGCCGCCACGTTGCGCGTAAGCATCGCTAGGCAGCGCGACTGTTGTCGCTACGAAGCTGCTCGCGGACAGGGCGACGAGCAACACTTTCACATTCAATTTCATTCTTCCTCCGAGATGGTGTTTGGAGCAGCGTTGGCTCGAAGACCCGTTTGTTCAGGCCCGATCTGACACTGTTTCCACAAATGAACGATTCCGCTCGGTCACTTGAGCAAGTCGCGGACCAACGTTTTCGGAGTCGAAAGGAAACCAAATTGCTTGAGCGGTCGACCAGGAGCGCGGCCTAGAGCACCACGAAATTCGTACACCCCAGCGGCGGCAAAGTTTTTCGAAATAAAAAAGGGAGCCCTCAAGAGGAACTCCCTTATCAAATTCATTTTCGTCAAGCTAATCGAGATTCAAATCACGTTGCCGCGACTTGGTCTTCAGCTAGCAAACGAAACTTGAATTACTTGTGTGAAGACTCGCCTTCAACGTCAACCGAGTGCTCAACTTCACCGTCTTTGTGAACTTTTGTTTTCTCAGTTGTTTCCATTTCAGCTTTGCCGTGCGCGCCTTTTTTCTTCGCTTTTGTCTTCTTAGTTGTAGTCACTGTGCCAGTGATTGGGTTCTTAGAAGTGTCAGTTGTAGTTTCAGCTTTGTTTTCAGCGTCTGCTGCGAAGCCAACTGAAGAGATGAGAAGAGCGCCGAGAACGATAGAGAGTGAACGTTTCATTTTGAACTCCTTAAAAGTTTCTGTTTCGTGCCTTTCAGAATTTTCGAACCAACCAACTCGGTTTCAGAATCTGATCAAGATGCAATCTCGCGCGTCTTGGTCCAGTCTTCGACGTCGAAGGTGATTTTCAAAACCGAAAGTCATTTCGCTATTCAAGTTTTAGTAAGGCGAGGGCGCTTTGTCGCATGGAGTTTTAGACACATTTGCCGCGACCACCCGACACTTCGCCGAAAACAATGCCCCTTTTGATAAAATGAACCTGAGAGTGAGCAAGTTGTCTCACTCGTTAGCTTATTTACTAGGCGAGATTGAGAGCAGCAGCGGAGGCACGAACGACATGGCAATTCGCGTAGGAACAGCGGCATGGACGATCGCGAAGGCGTCGCAATCTGAATTTCCAGACGAGGGCTCGCATCTCACGCGTTACTCCCAAGTACTCAATGGCGTCGAGATCAACTCGTCCTTTTATAAGGATCACCTTCCGAAAAGTTATTCACGCTGGGCGGATGAGACGCCTGAGGGTTTCGAGTTTGCCGTGAAACTCAACCGCCGCTTCACGCACGATCAACGCCTCAAGATCGACGAACGCGATTTCACTGAGTGGTTCGAGACGGTAGCACATCTTGGTACCAAACTCGGCCCCCTGCTTGTCCAAATGCCACCGAGCCTTCAACTTCAGGCACCTACTGCACGCCGATTCTTCTCACTCTTAAGAGAAAACTTCGACGGTGCGATTGCATGTGAACCCCGCCATCCAAGCTGGATTCAGCAAGAAGCCCTTCGACTTTTCGAGGACTATCGAATCACAAAGGTCGAAGCGGACCCAGACCCCATTCCTGTTGAACCCGAAGACTTACCAGCAACCGGTCTTCGCTACTTACGCCTGCACGGTTCGCCTGAGATTTACAAAAGCCAGTACTCGAACGACTTCATTGAATCTCTTGCGATTGATCTGGTCAGTACTCACAGCGTGCACGAGCACCTAGATTCAGCTTGGGTGATTTTCGATAACACGACGTTTGGTTATGCGACTGAGGATGCGCTCAATCTACAATCGCATTTAGGCCTTTCGTCTACCCGTGATCTTAGTGTGATGCGAGCTTCGCGATCGTCGCCAGCAAAGCGGAGCGGTCGATGGGTTTAGGGAGATGATCCGTGAAGCCAGCGCGGAGGCAGCGCTCGCGTTCTTCGCGCATCGCGTGCGCCGTCAGCGCGACGACAGGCTTCGAGAAGCTTGAGTCGGAGAGCTCCTTCATCGCTTGGAAGCCATCCATGACCGGCATTTGGATATCCATCAACACGACGTCATAGTCGCCGGCCAACGCCTTTCGGACCGCCTCTTTGCCATTTGAGGCAATCTCTGCTTCGCCACCAGCACCACGGATGAATAAGCTAACGATTCGCTGATTATCGGGCGAATCGTCGACGACAAGAACCTTTTTGCCATGAAGAAGTTTTGAGCCTTCGACGGCAACTGCGTTCGACATTTCAGGTTTAGCGATTTTGGCTTGCTCGGGCGTTGGCTTCTCGGAAATGTCGAGTGTGAGAACGAAT
>CAJYOV010000072.1 GCA_913776405.1 Pseudobdellovibrionaceae bacterium | reverse complement strand
GCAGTCGGACCTGGTTAACAGGTCGAAAGGGGAAGCTACCAAGCTTCCCCTTTTTCGTTTTCGAACGCCGCTGGTTGGCCGGCTGGCTGAGTCTTGACGTCGGGTAAACCGTCTTCAACGATAACGTCATGGCGAGATGGAAAATTTTGGTTCCGGCAGCTGGGCTTTTGGTGATTTCACTTGTGGTGGCCGTACTGCGGTTTGCGCCGCGTGCGACGGGCAGCTCAAACGCTGCGACCGATGTCGCTGGCGCTTCTGAAACAGGGTCACAGGCGGCGGCTCTGAACGATAACTTCGCTGGCGCAGACGGGCTTTCGTCCTCGGGTGGGGTTTCTGCGGCGCCGACGGGACTATCGAAAGAGGTCGATACCTTTAACGGGCAATCGTTATTCAAAACGTTTCGTGAAACGCTGCCTTCGGCCGGTGTTGCGTGGACATGCGAGAGCGGGCCCCAACTTGAAGCCTTAGCTAAACGGACGCTCGATGAAGACGTTGGCTCGAATGTCGGCGAATTTTGGGACTCAAGCGATGGCTCGAAAAGATTCTTGTTCTACGAGAACGCAACTCGAACGCTCGTAGCCTGCGATGGCAAGAACGTGGCCACAACGAAATTTGAAGCGATTCAAGGTCTCTCGCCCGAAGAAGAGCTCGTAACGGTTTCGGACCCTGCCTTTGCTGACTGGGATGGCGATGGTGCGGCCGAATTCAAGATCTTCCGTGGGCAATGCGTTGAGGGTCCGTGCCTTGGCGGTCAGATTGTGATACGCCAAAACGGCAAGACACTCACAAAGCTCGCTGAACTCTCGGGCGCGCAAACGAAAGTTTCAATTCAGCCGGGGAAGCCTACGACGCTTCTTGTTCAATCGCCTTGTTATGACTACGAGTTCGGCTCGGCGTTTGATTCCTACTACGCGGTCGAGTTTGTCGGCGGCCGCGAGTCCGTGAAGATGATTTCTTTTCAAACGTTTCGCTCTCGGTTTCCAAACGTGATTGAGGATTTGCGCAAACAATCGCAGACGACTTATCCAGACGAGGCACCCATTCAAAAAGGCTTCCGCACGCTTCAAGCACTCGTTGTAAAAGCTTACGAAGGCCAACCTTACGAGAAGCTGATGTCCGAGTATCGAGAGACGCTCAAAGTCTTTCCTCCCGACGTCGATCAGGATGGAAAACCGCTTTCGAAAATCGCAGAGAGACCACCGGTTCATTGCGACCCGCCAGAGATTCTTAGAATGATTCTTCAGAAGTAGGCTTCACGATTTAGAAGTTGGCGAAGGCGGCGCTGCACTGAGCGCCGTAGATCTTCAGTTTGTCGTCGTACTTGCGAACCATCGTGTTGGAGACGACGTGGCCGTTTTTGAAAATGATGAGGCGACCTTTGTTAACGCTTCGGTCATTTGCGAAGACGCGTTTTATAAGCTGCATCCCCACGTGTAAAACGGCCGTGATCGAGGCCGTGGTGAGTGCGGCGTCGGCGGTGTAACCAACAACGCTCCCGTGCTCGAAGAAATAAGCCATCGGTAGGCCAAGCGCTGCCCCAATGGCAGAGAAAAAGCGAAGCTGTCGCCAATCGAGAAGAGCGCGGCGGAGCGCACCTTTTTCGATATAGCCACCGACTGAATCCATCTCTTTCACGACGGCTCCGTAGATTTGGCCGTCCGTGATTCCAAGTTCGTTTAAGAAGACGTGTGCGCGGTTGGCGGCACTCTCAGATGTGCCGCAGAAGGTGAGGCACGAGTTGAAGACGACTTTCGCATTTTTCGCAAAGAGATCGCTCACAGGTGCCAAGATCGCTTTGAGTTCGTCGTTCACTTCCGTTTCGGAAATCTCGCCGAGATGAGAGAGGCGCGTGTAGTTTGAACCGTCTCGATGATCTGGAAACGTGTTGCCGTGAGAATCGATGACGAGATGGCTGATCACATCGTTCGAATCCATGCGCTTTCTGAGTTGCTTCAAGATCGTCTGACGGATTGACTCTTCGTTGTTATGAAAGCGCGAGGAATGAGCTTTCACGCTGATGAGTCTCGCTGATGGCAGCGCTCGCCGCAGAAAGAGATCCGTTTCTGCGATGGCCGATACGGTGTAAGCCGAATTGTCGATAATTGAAATGTGAAGAATTACCGGTTTTTCGGAGTTGGCCGAATCCGTGTTTGAAATAGCGAAAGCGCGATCGGTGAGACCGATCACGCTCGCGAAGACCAAGCTAAAGAGAAGAAGTGCTTTCTTCAATTCGTGGCCAGTGACTTACTTAATCTCGCCCAAGTTTTCACGGATGTGGAGTTCTGCGAACTCGTCCGCTTCGATATCACTCGTGCAGAAGATCGAAAGGTCTTTTGCATAGTAAAGTTTCGGCTCGCTTTGCGGGTTCGAGTTTTTTGAACCGGCGAGGGCTGCGCGAATGTTAATCGCGAGCGCGTCGAGCGCCTTCATGTCTTTTTTAGCGGTTTCAGATTCCGTACGATCTTTGCTCGAAATCGCGTGGTCGATTTGTGAAAGCGTGCCGGCTTCATAAAGTCCGCTCAAGTTTGTGCCGTCTTTCAAGCTGCATCCGCCGTTTGCGCACGCGATCGAGTCGTCTTCAGAAGCGACGTAAGTTCCGTTTTTCGAGTCGATGCAGGCGCGCTTCATTTCTGTTGCGTGGGCAAGCGACGTCATCGACATGAGAAGAGCGAAGGCGAACAGTGACTTTTTCATAAATGTCCTTTCGATTGGACCTCTCAGGAGATGGGGCGGCCCGACGCCTGGAACAAAAGCACGAGCTATGCCTTCAGATGCGGCAGCGAAATCCAAAGCAAACGAGATGGAAGGGGTGGGGTGTCGAGACTTTAGCCAGCTTGCGCCAATAAGGGGCTTGGACTAGCGTGAAGGTCGAATTCTGTGGGGGGATCAGTCGTGGCAAGACGCGATTCGGGGAAAAAAGCAGCTAAAGGTGGAAAGACTCTTCGAGCAGCCGGCAAGCTTGCAGCGGCGGGCGCGCGCACGACCAAGAAGTCTGCTAGACGTCCTGCTGAGAAAGAGGGCGTCGACCCTAATCACGAAGTCGACGGCGATAGGTCGACGGCGAAATGGCCTCTTCAGCGCGAAGTTCTCTTCAAGCCTGAGCGCCTCAAATATGTCCGAAAGCAATTGAAGGTCGAAGGCTGTGTCTTTTGCGATGCCGCCAAGCGCGCAGAACAAGCGTCTAAGGGAAGCCAAGCTCGTCGAGACAGTCTGGTCCTTTACGTTGACGATCGCGTGATGGTGGTGATGAACAAGTTCCCTTACAATACGGGGCATTTACTGGTTCTTCCAAGGCGACATGAGGGTGTGCTTCAAGATCTCACTTCGGAAGAGAATCAGATTGTCTTTTTGATGGTTCAACATTGCGTCGAAATCCTTCAGGAGGCTTATCAGCCAGCTGGCTTTAATGTGGGTCTCAATTTGGGAGCCTCAGCCGGTGCGGGGATCCCAGAGCACCTCCACGCGCACATTATCCCTCGTTGGAACGGCGACACGAATTTCTTCCCTCTTATTGCTCAGACTAAGGTGGTGGTCGAAACCCTTGAGCAAACGTTCGACCGCCTGATAAACTACTTCGACAAATGAGTGAAAACGCCATGATCCCAACAGCGCTCAAAGAGCTCGGCTTCGAGTACGAACTCGATCATATCGCCATTGCCGTGAACAGCCTCGAAGAGGGCAAGAAATTCTATCAGGCGATCGGGTTTGGTGCGATGTCGACCGAACTCGTTGAATCGCAAAAAGTGATGACGGGCTTTTTGAAACTCGGGAATGCGGCGAACCACGGCTAGACGGCGCTCTCGAAGGCCATTTCTTCGGGCATCGTTTGTCTGAGCGTACGCAGTTGATCTCGTCATGCTTGCGAAGTCGCAGCACCGTCGGTGCCAAGCTGCGGGTTGAATGTCTTTGGGCTGGCTTCAGAGCAGTAAACAAACGTTTTTGCTGCTTGAGCCTGCTGGCTGAATG
>CAJYOV010000071.1 GCA_913776405.1 Pseudobdellovibrionaceae bacterium | reverse complement strand
CATTGGCCCTGCGCTTGCTCTTAGGTAAGGCATCCCCCTCGGCGGCCGGGCCCCCCCCCCCGTTCAAACCCGGTCGCCTTTTTTCTCCCCCACAAGCTGGTCTCGCAGGAATCACAGGTTTCTAGGAAACTTGAGAGTATGTCCTACGGTTTCATCTCATCGCTCGTTTTCAGTTTCATCTTTTCACTGCAGGCCCATGCTTTCGATCAAGCGTCAGCGATGAAAGTTCTGATTGATCCAGGGCACGGCGGAAAAGATTCAGGCGCTGTGCGCGGCAAGCTTCGCGAATCTGAGATTGCACTAAAAGTCTCGAAGTACCTCGAAGATTACCTCATGAAAGACGATCGCTTCACGGTCGCGATGACGCGCGAAACGGATATCAAAGTCCCTCTTGCGAAACGCACTCAGATCGCAAAAGACGTCAACGCCGACGTGCTCTTAAGCATTCACTTGAATACGTCAGCTGATCCTCGCGCCCACGGCAAAGAGTTCTACTTTCAGAATCAACTGCCTGTAGATGAAGACATTTTGTTTCTCGCCAATCGCGAGAACTCCGAAGACGACGACGGGGCGCCAGGCGCTGCACGTGCCGGCGAGAAGATTTCTTCTGCGAGCGATATAAAATTCATTTTAGATGATCTTGGCCGCAATCACCGCATTCAGAGTTCTGGAGCACTTTCAAAATTGCTTTTCCAGAATTGGATCCAGACCGCTGGTGCTTCCAGCATCGGGAGCCGCTCGATTCGCCAGGCGCCGTTCCACATGGTTTCAAATGTGAACATTCCGTCCGTTCTGATCGAGCTCGGGTTCCTCTCTCACGCCTCCGAGGGCCCTCGCCTCGCGGACGCTGATTATCAGAAGACGCTCGCGAAAAGTTTGTACGAAGGCTTGGTGAAATACAAAGAAACGATGGACAAGGACGAACGCGCGCCCCTAAAGTCGGCAGCATCCACCGACTAAAAAAAGAGAGTCCGATGCGCATCGACGGCCGCCTTCCCGACCAAATTCGTCCCGTTAAAATCACTGCAAACGTGACTCGCTACGCGGAAGGCTCTGCCCTGATCGAAATGGGCGGTACGCAAGTTCTTTGTACGGCCTCTGTCGACAGCGCGATTCCAAAATGGCTTCAAGGCAGCAACAAAGGCTGGGTCACGGCTGAATACGGCATGCTCCCGCGCTCAACGCACACGAGAATCTCTCGCGAAAAAGCGTCTTCGAGCGGTCGCACCCAAGAAATCTCGCGCCTCATCGCACGCAGCCTTCGCGCCGCGGTCGATCTAAAAGCTCTCGGTGAAAAACAGATCACAGTCGATTGTGATGTTCTTCAAGCCGACGGCGGCACTCGAACTGCGGCGATCACCGGCGGGTTCGTCGCTCTCGCGCTCGCGCTCGGCAAATTGAAAGTCGCGGGCCTACTGAACACGATCCCGCTGAAATGTTCGGTTGCAGCCGTCAGCGTGGGCCTCGCGGAAGGCTCCCCCCTTCTCGATCTCTGCTATGAAGAAGACGTGCGTATCGGTACAGACATGAACTTCGTCATGACGTCAGAAGGCGCCTTCGTTGAAATTCAAGGAACAGCCGAATCTGAACCATTCACGAAAGACCAAATGTCGAAGATGACCGACTTCGCTGAAAAAGGGTGTCGCGAACTCTTCCTAGCGCAACAGCAAATCGTCGCCCCAGTTTTCGCGATGATGAAATAAAAAAGGCGGCTTTCGAGCCGCCTTTTTTATTTCACGTGCATGAGAGCTATTTGCTCTCGTGGCATACCTGCTTCGTTAAAATCTGCTGGCCACGAAGGACCTTCAGATACGAGTTGCAGTCTTCGCCGCAAAGTCGCGTTTGAACGAGTTCGTACACAAAGTCGCCGCCTTTGAAACGATAGGTGACGTTACCGCCAGTGCCTTGAAATTCCATCTGCCCATCGGGCAAAACGAGTTCAGGTTTCTTCGACAGATTGCCTGGAGGCCACGAAACGTAGCGAATCTTTTCGCCACCCAAATCTTGAATCTGCACGTGATGGCGATCCGTCACGCATTCAAACTTGAGCCCGACATAGTCGCTCACCGAGCTATGCGTCTCCGCCTTCGCAGAAGCCCGCGCTTTCTCGATCGCTTTTTTCATGTCGGGAGTTGAAACGTTGAGAGCCGTAATCTTACCACCGTCTGCAGACACGGCGCCTGCAGCGATAAATGTGCCGCGCCAGCTCGTCATCGTGTCGCTCTTCTTACTTTCGATGTCTTTCAAAACGTTTTTGTCGAAGAACTGACCGACGTTCTCTACGAACTCATTTGCGTTCGCGATCGGCTTCAGAGGCTCAGGTCGACCAAGCGGATAACGCACCATCTGCGCAGCCTCTTGCTTCTTTCCGGCTTTCAAAAGCTGGATAAACTTTGAGATCGTCTTTAGGTCCGCAGCGTTGGTCCCTGGCGCTTTGGCGTCAGAAGCATCTGCGCAAGGCGCGTGGATCAGAGTCGAAAGGGACATAGAAACAATCAAGCTTAACACGAGAGTTCTCATGCGCTCATCCTTGCTCAGTGTTGTGGAAAGCCGCAAGGCGTTTCATGCGCGCGAATCAAGCGAGCTCCTGTTTCCAATTGCCTAAACGCTTCCCAGAAACTGGGCCAGCGGATATAGTGGCCGTCTTCTTAATAAAAGCGTCCGCGCTGTCGCCGGCTAGCGCAATTCAGGAGTTACCACGTGCAAGAAATCTGGTTCGCTTCAAGCAACAACGGAAAAATCAACGAGATGAAAATGCTTTTGAATCGCTTGATCGGGAGCGGCGCCCTCGAGCTTCACTCGCAAGCCGAACTTCCGGTTTTCTCGCAGCCTCCCGAAAATGGCGACAGCTTCGTTGCCAACGCACGCATCAAAGCGCGCGCATTGAAAGCCGTGAAGCCTGGAACATGGGTGTTCGGCGAAGACTCAGGCCTCGCCGTTGAAGGCTTAAACGGGCTTCCTGGAATTCACTCGGCTCGTTATGCGGGCCCGAAAGCGCAAGACATGGAAAACGTCGCAAAACTTTTGAAGATGATGACGTTGAAACCCATGTCGAATCGCAACGCCGCTTTCGTTAGCGTCATTGTCGCCTTCGATCCTCAAGGGCAAGAGCATGTGTTTGAAGGTCGCTTAGAAGGCGAAATCTCGAAGAACGCTCGCGGCGCTCAAGGATTCGGTTACGATCCTGTTTTCGTTCCGCCGGGTGAAACAAAAACGCTCGCAGAACTCGGGCTCGCGTTTAAGAATAAAGTTTCTCATCGCGCAAAAGCGACAGCACCGTTCATAGAGCTTCTGGAGAAATCGCTCTCGGTCTAATGTTGATCGAAGCGCCTGAATCCATCGCGAGTTCGTCCATCGAACGCACGAAACGAACTTGCTTTGTCGATCCGTAAATATCGAAATGTCGACGCGTGCGCTCCGCACACCCGATGAGCGCCAAGTAACCGCCGTCATAAGCCAGATCGCGCGCAATCGACGTGCAAAACTGAATCGCGTTTAGCGAGAAGAATTTGTTCGGCGTGAGATCAAGAGCAATCCGTTTTGCACCTTCAGCTAAGGCTTCGTGAATCGCTTGAACGAGTTCCGTATGGTTGAATGCATCGAGTCTCGAGCTCAGCGTAATGACTTGCCACGCATCAGCCGTGAACGAAGGCTGCGCCCGAAGGCGTGCTGCTGCTTCCTCGTGTACCGAAGGTTGATCCGCTTTGAGCGGAACTTCACTAATCGTGACTCGTGCCGTATTTGAATCGCTCATGCTCTAAATTCTAGGCAACTAAACTGCCTGTCGCAACAGACCTTCAGACTGAAATGCCCTCGTAAAA
>CAJYOV010000070.1 GCA_913776405.1 Pseudobdellovibrionaceae bacterium | reverse complement strand
TCCATTTTACGCTGTTAGCTCGACCTGAGTTTGCTGGCTGGACTTTGAACGAGATGAATCAGCTCGACCTTAGCCGCCTTCATGTCGTCAGATAAGCCGTTTCCTACGCGCTTGCTCTAGAAACAGTGCTGTCGTGTCGATAAGAAAAGGTCAACTTTTCTAGAGAGATGGGACAGCACTTGGCGAAAAAGAAATTGAAAAAATCGACGACTCTCGAGCTCGCGAAACCGACACCGTCCGCGATCAACTCTGGCGATCGCTTCCGCTCTCTTGTCGACATCGGTATTGCCATCTCGTCCGAGAAAGAAATCGCACGCATTCTCGATCTCATTCTAACGAAAGCCGTCGAGACAACAGAGGCCGACGCAGCTTCAATTTTTTTAACCGAAAATATCCGGATCGATTCGATCGCAACGTCGGCTTCGCAAAAGAAGTTTTTCTCTGTCCTGCGTTTTCACCGCAGCACAGATCGTCGTGCTGGCCCACGCATTCAAAACAAAGTCTTCGATCTCGATAGCGGGTCTGTTGCAGGCTACGTCGCTTCAACGGGGAAAACCGTGCGCATCGACAACTGCTATGCTCTGACGGGCGAAGAAGAATTTAAATTCAACTCGAACGTCGATAAAGAAACCGATTACAAAACGATTTCTCTCCTCGCCATTCCCATGAAGAATGCGGACGGCAAAATTCGTGGCGTCATCCAGCTCTTAAACAAAATCAAGCCTGAGGCAAAACGCACATTGATCCTTCAGCCGGGCGAAGTGCCGCCAGCACCTAAAGAAAAAGACATTCTCCCGTTCTCCGACGAAGATGAAAAACTCATGCACGCGTTCGCGTCGCAAGCTTGCGTGGCTCTAGAGAATGCCAAGCTGACTGAAGATATCGAAAATCTATTCGAGAGCTTTATTCGCGCCTCGGTGACGGCCATTGAAGCACGGGACCCAGCTACGTCGGGTCATAGCGATCGCGTGGCTGTCCTCACGGTTGAATTTGCCCGGGCCGTTCACCAGTGTCATAGCGGTTGTCATCAACACACCCTTTTCTCTGATGAACAGATCCGCGAACTTCGCTATGCGGCCTTGCTTCACGATTTCGGAAAAATCGGCGTACGCGAATCCGTTTTGAATAAGCGCCATAAGCTCTATCCGCACGAAATGGAAACGATTCTCTTACGCCTCGATTCAGCTCGAGCGCGGCAAGAAATGATGGCGTGGAAAGATATGGCAACGGAGCTTGTCGATCTCTTTGAACAGGGCCATCCGCATTCGCCGCGTGCCAAGCTCAACGATGTTTCTAAAAAGATCGATGCGTTCGCGCAACAGCTTCAACAAGTTCGACTTTCCGTCATCAAAGCGAACCAACCGCAAGTCATGGATGATGATTTTGATATCGCGTCTTTGATGTCTTGGATCAATAAAACGTCTCGCGAACTCGACCATACGTTGATCACGCCCGAAGAAATGATCAAACTTTCGCTGCCGAAAGGCTCTCTGTCGGAAGAAGAGCGTCGCGAAATCGAATCTCACGTTACGCATACCTACCACTTCCTCCGCCAAATCGCCTGGACAGAGGATCTCTCGAACGTGGCGGACATCGCGCACGCGCATCACGAAAAGTGCGACGGTAGCGGCTACCCGCGCGGCCTTACGGCCGAGCACATCCCGGTGCAAGCGAAGATGATGTCGATTGCAGATATCTACGATGCACTCACATCGATGGATCGCCCTTACAAGCGCGCGCTCTCTGCGGAACGCGCGATCGAGATTCTTCATCTCGAAGCGCGAAATGGAAAGCTTGACCTCGATCTCTTGAAGATCTTCGTTGAAGCAGAAGTGTTCCGTACTGCTGATGGAATGAGAAACAGAAAAACGGCGTAATTTGCCTCTAAACCCGCATTTCTTTGACAACCTGTCGAGCGCTCGACTGAAATCGTAGAGGCGTCGGGAAGACCGACTAAGTGAACATACGATTCATTCGCGTTTAGCGCGAATCGACAGGAGACCGACATGGCAAAAGCATCAAAAGGCAAAGCTAAAAAAAGCGCCGCGAAATCTGGCGGCTCGAAAAAATCAAGCGGCGGAAAAAGCGAAATTCTCATCGTTGCGAGCAAGATGAAAGAAGCAATTCGTAAAGCAGGCTACAACGTCGCGGGCGATGCTATTCACCATTTGAACGAACGCGTTCATCAAATGCTTGAAGGCGCCACTCACCGCGCCGGCACAAACGGCCGTAAAACAGTTCGCGGCCACGATTTCTAATCACACGAATCGCCGCCGGCGATTCTTTACCTGCGGGCGGCCTGAAGGCCGTCCTCGGGCCTAATGCCAGGGGCTTTGCCCCTTGGATCCCTTCTTGGTCTGTGGTAAGTTTTCGCAGATGACTGAGAGACCTCTATTAGCGCGTCGGCGTGTGTTTTCGACGGCGCATCTTTATGAGCAGAAAGCTTTTACGCCTGAGCAGAATCGCGAGATTTTTGGGGCGTGCTATACGCCGCATGGGCATGGCCACAATTATGTGCTCGAGATGTTTGTTGAGGGTCCCATCGAGCGCGAAACAGGTCTCGTTGTGAACGTCACGGACTTAGACGTCATTCTTCGTGAAGCGACGGAACCTTTCGATCATCACCACATTTCGTTTGATGTTCCAGCGTTTAAAGACCGCGTTCCAACGACAGAAAATTTGGTCAATCACTTCTTCGAGACGATTTCAATTTCGCTTGCGAAGCTCCACCCGACTTTGAAACTGAATCGCATTCGTCTTTTTGAAACAGACGAAATCTGGGCCGAAGCGCGCGCTCAACGCCCACGATTGGAAGGTTTCGAAGTCACAAGACAAATCGTGATTCGGTCGATTCATCATCTTGAGAACAAGGCGTGGTCGCCGACCCAGAACAAATCTGTCTACGGAATCTGTTACGGCACGCATGGGCATCACTACAAAGTTCAGGTGACTTGCCGAGGCGCGCTCGATTCTAAAACCGGCCTCGCCGTTAATCGCGATCTTCTAGAATCGGTGCTTGAGACCGAAATTCGCTCGAAGTTTGACGGCGTCGATCTCAATCGGCGCTTTCCGAACACATCTTGTGAAGCACTCGCTGTCGAGTTCTTCAAAATATTAGAGCCCCGCCTTCCGGCCGGGGCTCTCGTTAAAATCGGTATTCAAGAAACGAAGAAGAATTACTTCGAATTTCCGCCCGAAGTTGGCACCGCCGTCGAAACGCCTTTTGTATAAACCGTAATCGCGTCGAGATCCTTATAGGCTCCGTTCACGTTCTTCTTCACTGTCGTACGACCGTCGATCTGAAGGAGTGTCGCGCCGTCTGTCGTGAAGTAAAAATGAAGCGGCTTTACGATGGCCGCGATGATGAAGCTTGAGGGCTTCATTTTTACGACGACCGCTTTTTTCCCGTCGAGCTCTGTGTCTTTTTCTTTGAAAAACTCGAAGCCAACAGTTTCGAGGCGATCAACGACCGCAAGACGGCGCTTCAACTTCTCGCCTTTTTGAATCTTTGCCCAGTTCGCTTCGATATCGAGAGGGATCGCGCTCGTGACGATGAAGTCTGAGCCAATCTTCTCTGAGTCTGTTTTTTCTTTGCCGTCTTTTTTGTAAGTGAACTTCGCTTCGCCAGCGCCGACTTCGACTTTACCGAAGGCGCCCGTCTGCTATTGCTCCATATCGTAGTAGCTTGCCGTTTTGTCGGTGTTGAAGTGGATGTGCTCAACAAGCGCGACCTTGCCGTCTGGCGCCGTGAACGTGTTCGTGACATGGTACTTGTCGCCGACCATCTCGCCTTCAGATTTGTAGGTGTAGAGCAGATTCGAGCGGTTCTCAGCGTCGAACACTTTCGCTGTATAGCGGACTTCCGAGGCCTGAGCTGCGCTTGCCGTGAAAACGAGGCTAAGAGCGATCAAAGTCGTGCGGATCTGGATGTTCATAGTGCGACCTTCCTTTTCATTCAATTACATCTGATTTGACCAAGACAGAGTTAGAAATGGCAAGCAGAGCGTGGTAGGAAGGATCAATGTCGCAGGAACCTGTACGCTTATCGAAGTTAATGGCCGAAAGAGGCTTTTGTTCACGGCGTGAAGCCGATGAGCTCATCGCGAAGGGCTGGGTCAAGGTCGACGGCAAAATCGTCAGCCAACTTGGCACCAAAGTTTTGCCCGATGTGAAAATTGAATTGATCGAACAAGCGCGTGTGAAGCTTGATCGCCTCGTCACGATTCTGGTGAACAAGCCAATCGGTTATGTCTCGGGGCAGCCTGAAAACAACTACGAGCCTGCCGTGCGACTCATCACACCTGAGAATCAGGAATGGGAACCCGGCGCCCCGAAACTGGATCGCCAGCACTTTGAAGGTCTTGCACCAGCGGGCCGTCTCGATATCGACTCCCAAGGTCTTCTGGTTTTCACCCAGAACGGCCAAGTCGCGAAACATCTCATCGGTGCCGAGAGCGAGATCGATAAAGAGTACCTCGTGCGCGTCGAAGGCCGCTTGTCGGCTGAAGGCCTGAAGCTCTTAAACCACGGCTTAGAACTCGATGGCGTGAAGCTTCGCCCAGCAAAAGTGTCTTGGCAAAACCAAGATCAATTGAAGTTCATTCTGCGCGAAGGTCGCAAACGCCAAATTCGCCGCATGTGTGAACTGGTGGGCTTGCGAGTCGTAGGTCTAAAACGCGTTCGCGTCGGCAAAGTGATGCTAGGCCACTTGCCCGAAGGTAAATGGCGCTTTTTAAAACCCGGCGAAATGTTTTAGCCGCTGGGCCGAAGCCCGTTAAAAAATTGAGTGGCGGCGAGAGGCCTTCCGGCCTAGGATTTTCGCTATGAATTTGCAATCGCTTGTGAAACTCGGGCTTGAGCAGAGAGCGTCAGATCTTCACGTCGAACCGGGTCTGAACGTGACGATCCGAGCTAACGGCAATCTTAAACGTTTACCTCAAGTCGCATCGAACGATGCGGTCGACGCGATGGTGCGAAGCCTGCTCTCGGCCGATGAGCGTGACGACCTCGAGACTCGCGGTTCTTTTGATACGACGAAGTCACTTCTCGGCTGAATTGTCGAATCAACGTGATGAAGACCGATCGCGGTGTCGGCCTCGCCATTCGAATTCTCACGACGTCGTCCGTGACCTTGAGAAACTGCAATTTACACCCGCAGCTCGCAGAGCTTGTTCAGAATGAATCTGGACTGATTCTTTTTTCTGGGCCCACGGGTAGTGGCAAGTCGACAACGATGGCCGCAATGCTCGAAGAGATCAACGCAACTTCAAACCGGCACATCATCACACTCGAAAGCCCGATCGAATACCGCCTTCAACCGAAGAAAGCTCTGATTCGCCAGCGTGAAGTCGGTGTGCACACCCCGTCTTTCGAGCAAGGCTTGATGGACTGTTTGCGTGAAGACCCCGATGTCATCGTGGTCGGCGAGATGCGTGAAGCTGAAGCGATGAGATTGACACTTTCAGCGGCTGAAACGGGCCACCTCGTGATGGCCACACTTCACGGTTCAAACTCAGCAGATGCCGTTTATCGAATGATGATGTCGTTTCCACCGGAGCGGCAAGGCACGGTCTTGGCACAACTCGGCGATAGCTTGCTTGCCATCATCACGCAAAAGATGACCTACCGCGAAGACCAGAATCTGATGGTGCCAACGCTTGAAATTTTAATGGCGTCTCACGCGGTGAAAAACGCAGTCCGAAAAGGTGAAGCGTCGAAACTGATTTCACTTCTTCAAGTCGGTGGCCCCGATGGAAGTTGGACGTTCGAGCGATACGCGTCATGGCTCGATCAGAAACGCGAATGGATTCATCCTGAGCCGCCTGCTGCAGCAGGAATTGAAACCGCATCTGAATCCACATCTTCGGCTCCAGCGTTTGAGACTCAGATCGATTTCGTGGAAGAGGCTAGAACGACAGCCCCTCGTGCGTATCGCCCACCGCCAGATGTTAAACCTTCGACCGCACCGCAAACCAATCAGATGCGCACGTTGCCACCGAAACGCACGGTTGAATCATCAAAAAGAAGTGTTACACGGATGGATAAAGAAGGTCGCATTGAAATCCCAGATCTCGATTTCGACCTCGACGCACTAGCGGCTCAAGTTGCAAAGACAGTAAAGGGCGACGACTCTGACGCGTAAGACTTTCGCCTATCCACCGTGCGGGGAAAAACGCGCTAGAATCGTGAGCTCGTCATCTGTAAAGCCCGCTGCCCGTCTTCGATCGTAAGCCAGACGTTCGCGATGGGGCGCAACACTTGCGATCGAGCGAATGCGAGCCTCGAAGTCGAGTGAGAGGTCGAGCTTCATTTCCGTGGCGATCTGTTTGTACCAACGACTTCCGAACGCCACGTGATCCACTTCTTCATTTAAAATCGTTTGCACGATCGGCTTCGGATGCGGATTTCGAACGCCCTTTAAACGCGCAAGCATGGATTCGCCGGCGTCGAGACCAGAGCCTTCCAAGTAACGATGCACGATCAGAATTCGGTCTAAGAGCGAATCTCGATCGCTGACAACGTTCCATAAACTTGTATGAACGTTCCAGTGGCCCCACGAGTATCCCAAAGCCTCGAGACCATCGAGGCAAAGACCGAGGTGTCGAGACTCGCCGGCTGTGACTTCAGCGAGTTCTTCGCGGAACGCGCTTGGTGCTTCGGGGAACTGCTCAAGCGTTCGCACGCCGAGTTCGAGAGCTTGAAGTTCAATACTTGCTAGATCGTGAAGAAGGCGAGCCTGCCCTTCTTCCGTCGAGAGGCCTGGCTTTCTCGGCAATTCGCTTGGTGGAACGACCCTGACATCACGCGCCAACTCGAAGCCGACTCGAGCCTGCGTCGCATTCAAAGCGCGCGTTAAAGCCTCGGGTGTCGCGCGAATCTTTTCGCGGACATCGGATATGGAAAACCAATCATGAGGGAGTGATGAATTCACAGGCATTCGAGGCCCGTCATCCTCTCAAAGTCGAACCAAGGGTTCAAGCAAAGAGCATCCTCTCGCGCCCTCGATACGCAAAAACTCTTTACCATTCTCGTTTCCTCTCCTAGCTTTGAAGCACTGCCAAGTGGCTGAATTTTAAGAAGGTTAGGGACCATGGGAAAGAGCTGGAAGAACCCGATGATGGCGGCGAATGCCGCAAAAAAAGGTGCAAAGTTCACGAAGTTCGCGCGCGAAATTCAAGTCGCGGCAAAACTCGGTGGCCCTGATCCCGCGACGAACTCTCGCCTCCGCCTCGCGATCGATGCCGCTAAAGCGGAATCCGTAACGAAGGACACAATCGAACGCGCTATTAAAAAAGGCGCAGGCCTTCTTGATGACGGCGCTCAATTCGAAGAAGTCACTTACGAAGGTTTCGGCCCTCATCAAGTCGCGGTCATCGTCGAGTGCCAATCCGATAACCGCAACCGAACGTCATCGCAGATCCGAAA
>CAJYOV010000069.1 GCA_913776405.1 Pseudobdellovibrionaceae bacterium | reverse complement strand
AGGCATACAACCCTCACGAGCCCTTCTGAAACTTCGATTGAAAATCGCGTACAGTCCGGCGACGACAACGAGCACTCGCCCGTTTAGAATTTCGAGACACAGCAAAATTGCGAACGCCGTGATTCCTTGCGGACGCATTTCTTTTAGCTCTCTTCGTGAAACCCACGCGAAGACAATTGCGAGTGGCAAAGTAACGAGCGGATAGAGAATCGGAAGTCCGTCGTAGCTAAATAGATGCTCGTTGAAATTTACGACTATGAAAACTCGGAGAAGCCCGATGAACGAGAAAATGTTTAGCGCCATCGAGAAGACCGTCACCGCTCGATAGAGCGTGTCCTGGTGATCAAGTGTGTAGAGCACAGCCGCTTCTGCCCGTTCTAAAAACGATTTCTCTTTTGCGACCGTACCGTTTGTTGCTTCAGTTTCCATACAGCACTCTCCCCGTTTGAAGTTCTGGAAAGTGCATTGAGCAAGATCTGGGAAACCGAACTGAAATCGCTTATCTCTCACGGCCCTTAGCCGCTTAAATGATCAGCTGAGGAAGCTCGAGTCTCCGAGCTTTGAAAGAGATCAAACTCACAGACTACGCGAGAGTTTAAAACGCTCATCTTAGGAACTCTTGATTTAAAAACCGTTGATCGAAACGACGTCGATATTGCCGTCATGCGTTTTGAGGTAGCGACGGAAGACATCCGTTGAGCTTTATCAGCCAACGAGCCTTAAAATCAGCAGAAGTCGTCTATTCATTTCGCGTATTTTTCAAGTAAGTCCATGAGTTCAGCTTGTTCATCACTGCCCGCGTTCACGATTGCGCGACTCATCGACGCAGCTTGATTGCGGCTCAACATTTGATTGAACTGCTCCTCCCGCTGACTCAAGATCTTCCCGATAGCGCTTCTAATACTCGACTGCTTAGCGAGCACGCGCATTTGGCAGCTCTGGTAAAGACTTCTGCTCATGAACGGTTCTAAGCTTACATTGCTCTCTAAGCGCTCACTCAAGATGAGCGCCGTCAGAAATTGGATCTGTCGATCGAGAATATCGTGGAGTCCGTATTGATTTTGAATTTGCCTAAAAGCTTCATGGATCAACAATCCAACTTTCGTCTGAGTTCCGAGCTTCGTCCAAACTGGGGTCGAAATCACGGCGCCAAAGCGATCCAAAAATAGAATGGCAGTTTCGACGCGGATTGGTTCTTGGCGGGTCAGATTGTTCGGCCACTCGAAACTTCGATTTAACTTCAGCTCGCGGTTGATCTTCACATAGGTGGTTGAGCGCAATGAAGATTCGAGCAACGTCAAAAGCTCGGCCGAAATGAATTGTGAATTTCCATTAAACGCGGACTTAGCACGAGACAGTTTTTTAATCGCTATCTCGATCACTTCAAGATCGGCTTGATCCAACGGCGTGAGCGCACGTGTTGAGATTGCTTGCGCTGTATCCTGTTCCGAAACGCTGTACGGGAAACATGTGTCGGAAGATTCTGAGAGGCCAGAATCGAGATAAACTGAATCAAGGAGGATTGGTGCGCATCCTTCTCTGAAGCTCACAACATTGCCACCACCGCTTTCCTGGCCACCACCCCTAACTTGATCACGTCTGAAATCCCGTCGCAGCTGATGCGATTTTGATAAGGGAGTTTCAATACGTTTTTCATAAAGCCCGAGCAGTTCAGGCATGGTGAAATCGGGCTTTTGCAGGACAGCTTTCGCGCGAGTAGTCGCATCCATCCCAGAAACTGAGATTTCGTTAGCCGAAAGCTTTGATTGAGCCAATGCAAAAGAAGAAAAGAGGATACACGCTAGCGCAGCGACAATGCTAACACTGCGATCGGGGATGACTTCCGAGATACGAGTCGAGAGTGCGAGAAATCTACGTTTCATCACAGTGCCCACTTCGGCGATCAGACGCTTCGACCGGCTCGCAATCTGAATGAGCAATTTGCCAGGAGATCGGGAAAAGGCCGATGCTGAGCTGATAGATTTCATCTGGGTTCTCACCGTCGGACAACAAAGACGCCAGTTCGCGTCTAAACTGAGTGATCTTCTCTTTCGCTTCTTCTAACCGATTCGTATGAATTGCGATGGTCATTGCAGTGTGGCTTCTCTGATTGATAGGCACGATGTCCAGCGCTTCAAGCGACTGCTTCAGAATCTGCCTCTGAAGCTCTTTACGATCTTCACTCGTACTACTTGAAGCTATGTTGCTGTTTGTTCCCGAAATATTCTGCAGTTTTCCGTCTTCAGATCTTGCGATAAGGCCATTCTCTTCCAGTCTTGCAATCGCTTCTGAAGTCTCGGTTGAACTAATTCTTAGCCGTTTCGAGATCCAGGAAGGCGAAGATTCGAAGCCTGCAGTCCGGACCAGCTCCAAAATTGCGAAGTGAAACCAATCCCGAATCGGCGCAAACCGGGCCTCTTCGATCGGCTTAAAATAGTCCAACCGAATCTGACTAAAAAACTTGGGCTTGGTCGCGTTTTCGATTTGAATCCATGAATCGATAAGCTCAGTGCTAAATCCCAGCCGCACGCCTATCTGGGAGATAATCTCTGGCGAGGCGCGCTTATGGCCGTTTAAAACCATTGATAAATATGACGGGCTTACTTGAAG
>CAJYOV010000068.1 GCA_913776405.1 Pseudobdellovibrionaceae bacterium | reverse complement strand
GTTTGCGTTCGCTCCGGCTCCGCCTGCGCTGTCGTTCGCAAGGGTGCTCACTCCCTCTAGGATCTTACTTATCCAATTCGGCTGACTGGAGGTCTTTATCGTAGCCTTCGCCGCCTTCTTTTTTGTCGGCGCCGAGGGAGATGATGTTGAACGTGCCACCGTCAGATTCGTACATGAACGGGCGGCCCCAAGGGTCTTTCAACATGCTTTCTTTAACGTAGGCGTCTGGACCCCAGTTCGAGCAAGCTTCTGTGCCTGGGTTTTTCACGAGGGCTTCGAGACCTTGCTCCGTAGTTGGATACGAGTTGCAGTTCATGTTGTAAGAGTTCAACGCGTCTGAAAGCTGACGAATTTGGATTTTCGCGTTGTCGACACGCGATTGCTTCAATTTATTGAACGCAGTCGTTCCGAGAACGGCCATCAAGCCACCGATGATCGCGATGACAATCATGATCTCGATGAGGGTCATACCACGCGAGTTCGCCAATGTGTGTTTCAACGAACGGGCTGCAGGGATACGATTCAATTTCAAGTCAGACTCCTGTTGTGCTGGTAGCGACGAATCGCTTAATTCGAGCCGATGTTCGACATCTCGAACATGGGGATCATAATCGAGAACACGATGATCCCGATAACCAGGCCCATCATAATGATCATGACCGGTTCTAGCAAGGCTGTCAGGCCCGAGATCTGGGTCTTAACTTGGAAATCGTAGCTATCGCTGACTTGCGTCAGCATGTTCTCGAGTTCGCCAGTCTTTTCACCAATCGCAACCATGTGCGTAACGATCGGTGGAAACTGCTCAGAGCGTCGAAGCGGAGCGGCGATCGATTCACCCTCGCTGATGTTGTTGCGTGCGTCATCGATCGCCTTCGCGAGGACTTGATTGCCAACGACGTTTCGCACGATGTCCATCGCGTTCAGCATCGGAACGCCACCTTGTAAAAGCGTGGCAAGTGTACGCGTAAAGCGAGAAACGGCAACGAGACGAACGATCTTTCCGACAATCGGTGCTTTAAGAAGAATGCGATCGTACTGAAGTGATCCGCCTTCGGAATTCTTCCAGTTACGGAAAATCAGAACGCTCACGAAGATCATGCCGATGACAACAAACCAGTAGTTCACCATAAAGCCTGAAATCGCGATCACGATCTCGGTGTACCAAGGCAGTTTCATCTCGGCTGACTCGAAGATGGCCTGCATCTTTGGAATGACGAAGACGAACATCACGCCCAACATGATCATCACAAACGAGAACATGATGAGCGGGTAGAGCATCGCCGATTTCACTTTGGAGTTCAGTTCGTTCTCGGCTTCCGTGAACTCGGCAAGACGGATCAAGATGACATCGAGAGTACCAGACGCTTCGCCGGCTTCACACATCGTGACGTAGATGTGGTTAAAGATTTTCGGATACTTCGCGAGGCCTTTGTTGAAGGCAAGCCCCTCATTGACCATCGTTTTGATATCCGAGACAGCTTCTTTGAGAGTCGGCTGTTCAACCTGATCGGCGACCGCGTTCAACGCATCAACAAGCGAGATATTTGCTTTGAGAAGGGTTGCAAGCTGACGAGTCATCATCGCGCGATCTTCGACGGTGACGCCGCCGGAAGACGAAGCCATCTTTTTCTTCGACGTCGCTTTGGCGCGCGCCTTATCGCGAAGTTCGGTAACGTAAATGCCGTCTTTTTTTAAACGAGCGCGGGCATTCCGAATGTTATCGGCTTCAACCGTTGAGCGAACGGTTTTACCTGCGGAATTGGTGCCTTTGTACTCGAAAATCGGCATTAGATATCAACCTGCGTATTTGAGAGAACTTCTTCGATTGTCGTGATGCCTTTAAGAACTTTCTCGATCCCGTGATCACGGAAAGTTCTCATGCCGTTTTGAACGGCGTGTTTCTTAATCGTGCCGCCATCTTTACGCTGCATGATCAACGAGCGAACTTCTTCATCGACGATCATCAACTCTTGAATGATCGTTCGTCCGAGATAGCCTTTGCCGTTACAGTGTTCGCACCCGATTTGACGGTGAACGCGACCCGCGGCCGCTTGTTCTGCCGTAAGACCTAAGCTTGAGAGTTCAAACGGGGTCGGCTGGTAAGGCGCTTTACAGTGTGGGCAGAGAACACGCACGAGACGTTGCGCAACGACTCCAAGAAGAGATGTTGCAATCAAGAACGGTTCGCAGCCGAAATCCATCAGACGAGGGAAGGCGCCCGCAGCATCGTTCGTGTGAAGTGTGGAGAAAACCAAGTGACCTGTAAGCGAAGCCTGAACTGCAAGTTCGGCCGTTTCCAAGTCACGGATCTCACCGACCATGATGACATCCGGGTCTTGACGAAGGAAGGCGCGAAGGCCGGCTGCGAAGTTGAGGCCGATCTTCGAGTTCACTTGCACCTGGCCGATTCCGTGGATCCGTTGTTCGACCGGATCTTCGACCGTAAGGATATTCACAGACGGGTTGTTGATCTTCGAGAGACAAGCGTAAAGCGTTGTCGATTTGCCGGAACCGGTTGGGCCAGTCACGAGCAAGATTCCGTATGAGCGCTCAAGTAAGTCGTTGTTCAGTTTATCGAGCGAGTAGTCTGAGAACCCGAGCTGTTCGAGACCCAAGATCACGTTCGATCTGTCTTGAAGACGCATGACGAGACGCTCGCCGAAAGCGGTTGGGACCGAGTTCAAACGAATGTCGATATCTTTACCGCCGACCTTCAGCGGAATGCGACCGTCTTGTGGTAAGCGCTTCTCGGCGATGTTCAAGTTGCCCATGACTTTGATGCGCGAGGTGATCGCGTTTTGGAGTTTCTTAGGTGGCTTGAAGATGTCGAAGAGAACACCGTCGATGCGGTAGCGCACGACCATGTCTTTTTCATAAGGCTCGACGTGGATGTCGGACGCTTTTTCTTTTACGGCACGGAAGAGAAGCGTGTTCACGAGCTTAATGACCGGGGCATCGTCTTCGCCTGCTTCAAGGAGATCGATGATCGGTTCGTCGAGATCGTAATCTTCTTCTTCGATTTCATCGAGACCTTGAAGTGCAGCCGTCGATTTCTCGTAGACGCGGTTAATGGCGTCGAGCAAACGACTCTTCGTCGTCATCATCGGGACCGTGCGTTTTTTATAAAGAACGCGCAAGTCATCAAGGATCCGCGTGTTGAGCGGGTTTGTCGTTAGGACAACGACACGGTTGCCTTCATCTCTGAAAGGGAGAATTTCATGTTTCTTCGCGAACGTAATCGGAACATTCAAGATCAAATCGACTGCGATATCGGAGACGGGGATGTCCTTAATGTATTGGATCCCCATGCGCGTGCAGAGTTCTTGAACGAGTTCGTCGGGCGTTGAGCTCTCTTTTGCGATCAAGGCGTCGCGCATCGTGCCGCCTTCGACGGCAAGACCCATGACGCTCTTGAGCTGCTCTTCGCTCATGCTCGTATTTTTAAGAAGAACGTTGTCGATTCCAGTAGCCATAGTCTCTTAAGTCTTCTTCCGTTATTGCTTCTTCGCCTTTACGCGCTTCTTTCCGTACGACTGCGGTTCACGATTCGATTTCGATCCAACGTCTTCAACATCGTCTTGCGCGCTTGCTGAGCGAGGGAAGTTGTCGATCGTTTTACCGTAAGGGTCGCGGCCATCGAAGTTTTTCTTCAACCAGTCGATGCGCTCGTTTGTCTTACGAGTGAGGAGCTGTTGGCTGTCTGTCTTGTTCGTGCTGCGGATAATCTTCGGCGTGAGGAAGACGAGAAGGTTGATCTTCTCTTTTTGAACTTGGTGGCTTCGGAAAAGCCAGCCCAGAACCGGGATGTCGCCGAGAAGGGGAACCTTCGTTTCGTTCACACGGTCTGAATCTCGAACGAGGCCGCCGAGAACCGCCGTGTCGCCGTTATTGACGACGATATTGGTCTTCAACGAGCGATCTGAGATTGAAGTAGAAACCGACGCTAGGGCAGAGCCGACCGCGTTCACCGTCGTCGGTTGCTTAACACTCTGATCGAGCTTCAAGCGAACCACGTCAGAATCGGGTCGGATATAAGGTGTGATCTTGAGCTTGATTGAAGCGTTCTCAAAGTTAACGCCTGTTTGCGTGCCGGCAGCCGT
>CAJYOV010000067.1 GCA_913776405.1 Pseudobdellovibrionaceae bacterium | reverse complement strand
ACTGGAGTTCAGACGTGTGCTCTTCCGATCTTGCAACGCTTGTCACGTTCGGCATTCCTGCAGAGGCTGCACTCTTGATTCTCGGCGTAGATGAGCTCATGGACATGGCGCGCACCAGCGTTAACCTCGTAGGAAATTGTTTAGCTTCGGCTGTTATGGCACGCTGGGAAGGTGTTCTCGACACCGAAAACCCGGAGCCGATCTATGAAGCCTGAACCAGCAGTTTCGACAGCGTTGAATGCAGACAGCAATTCGGCTTTTAGATCGAAGCTTATCGCTTCTCCAATTGGCGAGCTTAAGTTAGTCGCGAGCCAAAAGGGTCTCGCGGCTGTTTTGTGGGGCGACAACGACAAGCGCTTTAAAGCAGAAACGCAAATCGTGGGCTCGGAACGTCACGAACTTCTCGATGAAGCCAAAGCACAGATTGACGCTTACTTCGCACGAAAAAGAAAATCATTCCAGCTGCCTCTCGATTTCATCGGCACAGACTTTCAAAAATCTGTTTGGCAGAAACTACTCGAGATCCCATTTGGCGAAACTCGCACATACCTGGATCTCGCGACAGAAATCGGCAATCCAAAAGCTGTGCGCGCCGTAGGTGCGGCTAACGGCAAGAATCCGATCTCGATTATCGCGCCCTGCCACCGAGTGATCGGGATGTCGGGCAAACTCACGGGGTTTGCCGGTGGTTTAGAGGCGAAATCCTTTCTCCTAGACCTCGAGCGCCAAGACGTAAAACGCTTGGCTCTAAATTTACTGGGTTGATCGTCTCGATTTCAGTCACAGCCTGTTTTCTCAGAACGATCTAGGCTAAAATGGGTCTATGGGCTGGATCATCGTCATCGAGGAAAATCCAAAAAGCCTAGCGGACATCCAAGAGGCCGTGCTTGCCTTGGACCCGAGAATACTCGTTATCTCGTTTACTCAAAGCTCTGAGTTCTTAAATTGGATGCAAGACATCCAAGATCATAAAACGAATCTAACCCCTCAAGTGCCTGCGGATAAGTTCTTGGGCCTTGTGACGTCGATCGAAACGTGGCGCTTCCGTGATGTAAAACTCATCGGGAAATTTAAAGCCCTCTTTATCCAAAAAGGGTTCGCGAAATCTGAAGACGATATTTTTGTCGCCATCACGGGCTATGAAACGCCGAACTTTCAGAAGCGCAGATTTGAGTACCGCTCGATCAACAACTTTATCTTTAAACCATTTGAAAAGCTGACTCTGCGCGAATTTTTGAGGCTTTGCTTCGCTGGGCGTTCTGCGCTGAAAGTTCAGGATATCTACGTCGCAAAAGCGGCTGCGCAGATCGAGATGTTGAAAGAGATCCATCTCTCGGCGGTCGATGAACTTGGGTTTCAAACACTTTCCGATCGACCGCTCACGCTGGGCTCTATCGCGAAGTATTACAGTGGTTTCTTAGAAACTCGACAACACAGAAGTGCTCTCGCGGAAGTTGTCTCGAGCGCACCGAGGTCTTCTGAAGACGTTCACGACGTTCGGCTTCGGTTCTTCGCTCTCGACAATGCGCAGTCTTTTGCCGTTCAAAAGCTCGCTCAGTCGGGTAAGCGCCGCCTGCTCCTGAATGAACCGAACGGCAAAGGTCGCTATGAATTTTATTTTGTTCGCAGTCACGCTTCTGGACTGAGTCAGGAAGTCGAACCGAGTCTTGAAAGATTCTTCGACCATCCGATGCAAGCCTATGACACAGCTTCTGAAGCCAACACAGCTCTGGCGCATTTGCAGAAAAGTGACCTCATCAAAGCGCGGATTGTCTTTTTAGACTGCAATCAGTTTCTAGGTAATGAAGTCGGCGAAGTTCAGCGTTTTCTCGCCTTGCACCCTGATAAGCAAATTAAGCTCTTCTTGCTTAGCTCCGAGATTCTGCCAGAGAAGGCCGAAATCGAACTAAGCGCGATTTGCCAAGATATCTACTACGTACCATTTAATCGCTCTTACATCGCGAAAGCACTGAAACAAAAGTTCCCTGATCTTGTGATTAAAGAAGAGCTTTATGAATGGTTCAAAGAAACAGACGAGAGTCTCTATGCGGCAACGCCCGCTGACCTAGTTGAGGTCAGTGAGATTGGCGTCGTCATTCGCTATCACCGCCCGATTGCGCTCGGGAAGTTTAGAGAATTTGTTTTCAGTCTTCCGAACGAAACGGAAGCGCCCAACGTGCTTGCGCAGTGCAATTTCACGCAAGCATCTGAAGACAAGAAAAGCTGGCTTTGCCATTTTGTCTTCTTCGGACTGCACGATCACGAGCTTAAGTTCATTCGACGCTGGATGCTCACCCAGTACGTCGACCAAAAACAAAAGTCTTAGAAACGTAGTCTTAGAAGAGCGCGTTGTTCGGCGTACGCGGGAACGGGATGACGTCACGGATGTTGTTCATGCCGGTGAGGTACATCATCATGCGCTCAAAGCCGAGACCGTAGCCTGCGTGCGGGAAGCTGCCGTAGCGACGAAGATCCGTGTAGAACGTGTAATCTTCAAGCTTAAGACCGCCAGCTTTCATGCGTGCTTCGAGAAGCTCGAGATTGTCTTCACGTTGTGAGCCGCCGATGATTTCACCGATGCCCGGCGCAAGCAAATCCATCGCGCGAACCGTTTTTTGATCCGGGTTCAGCTTCATGTAGAAAGACTTAATCTCTTTCGGGTAATCGGTGACGAACACCGGCTTCTTGAAGTGTTCTTCCGCGAGAAACCGTTCGTGTTCGGACTGCATATCGAGACCCCAGTCGACTGGGTACTCGAACTTCTTGCCCGACTTTTTTAAGATGTCGATCGCCTCGGTGTACGTGATACGAGCGAACTCGTTATTCAAGACGTTGTTCAAGCGATCGACCAAGCCTTTTTCAACCCACTGGTTGAAGAATTCGATTTCTTCCGGGCATTGCTCCATCACGTAGCGAATGATGTATTTGATCATGTCTTCCCCGAGATCCATGTTTGCGGTCAGATCCGCAAACGCGATCTCGGGTTCGATCATCCAGAACTCGGCTGCATGCCGAGATGTGTTCGAGTTTTCTGCGCGGAACGTGGGTCCGAATGTATAAATATTCCGGAAAGCTGCGCAGAACGTTTCGCCGTTAAGCTGGCCGCTCACCGTGAGATTGGTTTCTTTACCGAAGAAATCTTTGCTTGCGTCGATTGAGCCGTCTGCCTTCTTTGGAAGTTTGTCGAGCTTCAATGTCGTCACGCGGAACATTTCGCCCGCACCTTCGGCATCGGAGCCTGTGATGATCGGCGTGTGAACGAGAACGAAGTCACGCTCTTGGAAGAACTTATTGATCGCGAACGCTAGAACCGAACGCACACGGAACACGGCCGAGAAGGTGTTCGAGCGCGGACGAAGATGCGCAATCTCTCGCAAGAACTCCATGCTGTGGCGCTTGTTTTGAAGCGGATATTCCGTTGGCGCTTTTTGATAGATTTCGATCTTTGAGGCTACGACCTCGAACGTCTGCCCCGCACCTTGAGACTTTACAACCTTGCCCGTTACGTAGAGCGAGCTTGCGATCGTGGTCTTTGCGACTTCTTCAAAGTTTGGAAGGTTTGTGTCGAAGACAACTTGGACACCTTTAAAGAACGTACCGTCGTTCAATTCGATGAAACCAAAATTCTTTTGATCACGAATCTTGCGGACCCAGCCTGAAAGTTGGACCTCTTGGCCAATGTGTTTTTCAGTTTCTCTGTAAAGTGATCGAACCAATGTCGTTTTCATTCCAAGAACCTCTCCGAAGCCTAAAACTATAGGGCCGGAGAGCTTAGTCTGTCACCCTACTTACCACTGGCACCGAGCAGCAGAAGGCCAAATGATCGTGAGGATGCGCCCCCAAAGCGTGCAGGGCACGATCGGTTTTGCAACCGGCAAACGGCCGAGGCCTAGGGTTTGCGTCGACTGGGTGCGGGTGTAGATTCCGAGCTCTTTATACGAGGCCGAAAACGCAACAATGGGAAGCTGAGTTTCGAAGTCGTAACCGGGAATCGACTGCGCCATTTCGTCATTCAGAGAGAATTTGATCTCGGCGATCTGGACTCCCCCTGGACTCAAAACACCGACTTCGTAAGTCAGCTCGCCCGCGTAAAGCGAGGCTCTGACATCAACTTCAGAGCGCACATCCGTTTCGAGAAACGATTTTAACCGAGCGGTATCGATAGGAGTTAAAGGCAAGCGGCGCGAGCGGTTCGGCAGCGTCGCCAACACACCTTTCATCGGAAAAGACTCGAACGAGAAGGTACGATTGATTTCGCCGGCAAAGAGAACGCAGAGACGCGCTTCGATCCTAAGGGGCATCGAAGCCGCCGTTCTCAGATTTGAAGCGTTGAGAAGAAGGCGAACTTCGCTGTTGAACAGGCGACCGCTCGAATCTTCGCAACTCTTCATAAGCATGAGACTGCCAGAAGGTTTCGCCGAATAGAGAACCGGCAGCGCGTGCGCGCTCTGCCCGAAAGCCAGAATAGCCAGCGCCAATCCGCCCATTTGAACCGAGCGGTATCGGATTGAAAGACTTGAGTCTGTGTACATCGGGCGACACAAGAGCAAGATCGCAGCCACAGCCGCCTCGAATATACAGGCGGCTGGGCCATTCAACTTTGAAGAACAGTAAGAAAGCAGCGGACTTCGTGTTCCTTTTCTTCAAATCGAAACGTCAATACGTGAAGCTGGAGCCTAGGAAAACTTCGCCTTTCGTCTCTTCATTTTGAAGACGTTGCAAGACTCTCACGCCGAATGTCAGCGGGATCAAGCGAATGAATTTCGATTCCAAGTAGGCTTCAAGACCGTAGCTCTCAAGTGTTTGTGCAAATACCTGTGGAGTGACGAGAGACTGGTTTCCAGACACGCGAGTCGAATCAAAAAAGAGCGAAGCATAGATGCGATTGACGTAATAGAAGCGGCCAAGATTCCAATCCGGGTACGCAATCGGAAAAAGGTAATCGGCAGACAACTTCTGATAATGCGAGTTATCTTCGTAGCTATAACCACGCGAGAAAACATAGTTGAAGACATCGCTTTCTGGGATGAAACGGTAGGCGCCAAAACGTTCTGTATTTCTTTGGTCTTGGTAACTCAGACGGAGTCCATGAGTGCTCAAGAGCCCAGGCGTTTGCAATGCAGCACCTTGAATAAAGCGGTAGGCCGACAAGTTTTCTTGATCTGACTCTGAGGCGTTTTCGTAGTTTGCGCGGTAGCTCAGGAGCCACGGCGCAATGATTGAACGCTGCTTGTAGTCTGTGTACGCAGTGATCGCACCGCCAACGCCGGTTTTAACGAAATGGTTTGCATCGCCTACGACTTCAATCTCGTTTCGCTTGTAATCATCTGCGTTGATGTAAGCCACATCGCCGGTGATTTGCGCGTTGAGATTTCGGATTCCGTTTTTGTAGATGTACGGGATCAATGTGCCGAAGCCGACCGACGTCTCCGTCCATTCGGTTGTGTCAGCACTATTGAAGTCTTCAACATCGCGAAGTCGGTTTTCGATTTGAAGCTGAAAGAGCGGGTAATACTTCTTGATGTTGAAGTTGAGCTGAACGAACGACCCGCCTTCTTCCGCGTCAGCACCGATGAACGCCGATAGACCAAGTGTGCGAAGGTAGTTATCACTTTCGCCCCCGATAGAACCGCCGCGCCCAAGTAAGAACCCCCAAGTGTG
>CAJYOV010000066.1 GCA_913776405.1 Pseudobdellovibrionaceae bacterium | reverse complement strand
GTTCGCCGCGTCGGTGGCGTTGAGTTCTTCAACGACTCGAAAGCAACGAACGTTCACGCGGTTCTTCGCGCCCTCGACGCCTTCGACGAAAACATCATCATGATCATGGGTGGTAAAGACACGAACTTGAGCTACGAAGCTCTCCGTGATGTCGTTCGCCGCAAAGTGAAAACGTTGATCCTCGTCGGTGAAGCGAAAGAGCGCATCAACCGCGATGTCGGCGACTACTCAGAAACGTTCCTCATCGGCACGTTTGAAGAAGCTGTCTTGATCGCGTATCAAAAATCACGCATCGGCGACATCGTCCTGCTCTCGCCAGGCGCTTCAAGTTTCGACATGTTCGACAGCTACGAAGAACGCGGCAATTACTTCAAAGAAATCGTAAAGCGCTTCCGGTAAGCAAAAGGGACCCAGCAGGGTCCCTTTTTTTTATAAGAAAACGTCGCGGCAGATGCGCGGCTGCATGCGGGCAGCGGGCATTTGGCGTGGAGACGCGCGGCGAGTGCCGATCGCTGTCTCGAGAGCGGAGAAGCGGTCGCCCGAGATCTGACCTTTCATCGTGAGTTCAGCTGCAACAGCGCGTACGAGTGACCAACGCTCGCGTAACAAACGCTCGGCCATCTGTTCGCCTTCTTTTTGAAGTTCCTGAATGCGTTGCTCGAGAAGCGCTGCTTTCGGCCCCATAATCTGTGGGTTGCCGTCGCGATCGAGTGGAATGCCGATCAAATCGTCATCAAGCGCCCATGTCGTTAAATACTGAGTAGCGATCTGACGAATCTGCTTTACGTCTTGCGACCAGCCGGCATCTGGCGGGTAGCCCGCGAGCTCCTGCGCCTTACGACCCGCCCACGACTTCGCGATCTCCATGATCGTGCGGGCGCGATCTGGATTGATCTGTGTCCCGTCGAGTGATTCGTAACGAGCGTAACCGTAGTATTTGACGTCTTTCGCTTGGCCGCCGCGAATCGTGATGAACGCGACTCGCTGACCCGTGATCGAAGGATCATTCGCAACCGCGTGACCAGCTTCGTGGACAGCTGTGAGAAGAGCTTCTTTGCCGTTCAACAGAACCTGCGCGCTCGCAGACTCGGTCACCGAGCGAGCGAGCGTGCCTTCTTGTCGGCCATTGCGAACAAGCGTTGCCGTAAACGAGACATCTCGTGCTGGGGAGACGCGCGAGCGGTACGGCTTATGAAGCCCGTTATCACTAAGACCTACTTGGATTTCTGAACCTTGTTTGTTCGCTTCAATCGACCCAAGTGATGTCATGACATCGAAGAGAAGCGCGCCGATACGCGTTTCCAAAACACGTCTCATCGATCGGCCGCCTTGATCCGGCGTGAAGAATGCTTTTGCAAGCTTCGCGTAGAACGTGTCGTCGACCGTTACTTTGACGCCAGGGTTTTTCGACAAGAATTCTTTGAGACCTGCCGCCCAAAGTTTACGAGTGACTTGATCGATCTCGTAACTAAGCAGTGGCTTTGTCAAAGACCAGAGTGCGGCACGGTTGATTAACGCAGGCGGGATATGAGCATTCGTCAGCATCTGACGAACTTTCGCTTCATCCTTATTGTCGCGCCACTGAGCCAACAGCATATCGTCGCTCGTGATACCGGTGAAGAACTGCTCGCCTTCGTTGCCGTTCAAAATCAGAACGTATTTGCCGAGCGAAAACACTTTGCCGTCGACAGGAGAGACGTAGCGACCCTCTTCGAAGATGTCGTAGAGCTTCATCATGAGTGATGCGCGAAGGCCCGGATCTTTACCACCCATATTCGTGAATTCGTCAAAGACGAGGACGCCACCATCTGGATTTTCGCGAAGCGCTTTCTCGAAAACGCGTTCGACGTCGCCGCCCTGATACTGCGCCGAAATACCGAAGATGTTGTCGAACTGACCTTCGGAGCTGATGTTTCCCATCGGAATGATCGAAAGACGTGCGGCCGAGCCGTAAAGAGCCTGCGCAAGAGCGCGGCCCGTTTCAGTTTTACCGTTACCCGACGGACCAAGGAGGCCTAGGATCAATGGTCGCGAGCCATCGCTTGTCACTCGGTGAGATTTCACGGCCTCAGCGACTTGGTGAATGGTCGTATCCTGACCGATCACTTGCTTTTTCAAAGTGGTTTCGAGCTTGGTCAATGTTTCGATCTGTTCAGGTTGATCGAATACATTCGTTGTTGGAACAGCGGGCGCATTCAAAGACACGGTCTTATTGCGAGCCGTGATCGAGTAACGAGGATGTCTTACGTCCGAATCGTTGTTGTCGATTCGAATTTCATCGCCGTTTCCAATGTCGAGCTGAGCCTCAGCAATTTCAATCGCTTCGCTAAAAAGGTTTTGAACTTGTTGACGGATTTGACGTGCGTCGTTCGCAGCCGAGAAGCCTAGGAGCGCAATACGTTTTACTGCGTCGCTCGACACGGTCATGACGACTTTGAACTTGCGCTTGTATTCAGCAACGAGTTCGCGCGCACGGCGTTCGGCAATTTTGACAGCTGCTTCGCGCGAGAGCGGGCCAAACGGAATGAAAGCGTCGACACGATTCAGAATCTCTTCTGGTAATACGTTGTTGTCGTTTAATCCGTCCTTCGATGT
>CAJYOV010000065.1 GCA_913776405.1 Pseudobdellovibrionaceae bacterium | reverse complement strand
CGAAGGTCTTCCGGTTCAGGATCCGCATGATTTCATCTCGCACAGCTGGCGAGTTTCGAACGATTTCCTCGAACCCGTCTTTATCAAGCATCTCGAACGTCATCTCGACTTTCATCAAGCGACGAGGCGTACCCGCCAAGTTTACGACGAAGCCAGGCATCTGGTACATGACCGAAGGTCCAGTGCTCGCGAGTTCACGCTCTTTGCGAATCTCAATTGCAGCCTGGGCTTCACGAAGTTCTGGCGGCTCATAACCCAATGTATTCGAGAACGTGAGAAACGCGCCGCCTCCGAGGACTGCGACGTTCACTAACGCGAGAAGTGGCATCACGAGTTTTCCGAGATTCTTCTTCGGCGCTTCTCCGCCTGCGGCCTCGGGTGCTGGACTCGACATTTCATTCCCCTGGGCAAACGCCCTTCGATACTTCGTCTCTTTCCTTATCGGACTTAGACCTAAAGCCTTGATAGTATTTAGCAGTTTTTATTTTCGGCGTTTTTGGCTCATAATTGGGTTCACAGCAAAAGCTTTACTCCGAGCGGCTCTCCCAGATTCCTGTGGCCTTGAACAGAACTGAGTGATCTGCTTGTGAAGAATCAGTGTCATCAGGCGTTAAAGGAAGATCGCTCCATGAGAACGGACTCAAAAGTGTTCGGCGTTTTGACAAACATTTTGACGATCGCGGCCGTCAGCACACTCGCGGCCTCCGCGCAGGCGGAATCGAAAAACGCAGCGGCCACGCCAGCAGCGTCTCAAAATGCGAACAGCTTGGATACTTCGGTGCCATCAGCGCTGATGCAGCTTCCGCCCGCTTCGAAGTATTATTCGCCGTATGCTTTCGTCGTCGATAAGAAAGAGCGCACGCTCAACGTTTGGCAGCAGACTGGTTCAGGTCTCAAGAAAGTCGCCGCCTACCCTGCCGACATGGGCCGCACGTCTGGCGACAAACGTTCGGAAGGCGACCACAAAACGCCAGAAGGCATTTACTTCCTGCAAACGCGACTTGAGGGCCCGACACTTGATTTCAACCTGTACGGGCAACGCGCGTTCACGACGGACTACCCGAACTTTTTCGATCGTCGCGAAGGCAAAGGTGGCAGCGGCATCTGGCTACACGCCGTCCCAGACAAAGTGGCTTTAACTCGTGGTTCACGTGGCTGCGTCGTCGTACGCAACAACATCATCGCCGAGCTTACGCAGTATGTTCGCCTCGGTCGCACACCGATTCTGATTCAAACGGCAACTCAGATGGCTCCGGTTGAAGAAGTGGCTAAGACCAACTCCGATCTCAATTCATGGCTCGAGTCTTGGCGCGCCGCTTGGGAAGCGAAAAACATCGATGGCTACATCGCGGCTTATAGCGACGATTTCCGTTCAATGAAAATGGACAAAGAGCAGTGGAAGGCGTTCAAGACGCGTTTGAACTCACAGTACCGCCAGATCACTGTTCGACTCTCGCGCCCTACGATTTTGATCGACCGCGATCGCGCGATCGTTCGCTTCCTCCAAGAATACACGTCCGATCAGCACGCGGATTTCGGTGAAAAAGTTCTTTACCTGAAAAAAGAAAAAGAAGGCTTCCGCATCGTCGGTGAAGAATGGACGAAAGAGACTTCGCAAGTCGCACGTGAAGAGATCGAAGCGACACAAAACGCAGCGACCACTGCGACCGCCAATTCAGACGCTAGCGTCAAAGCGACGCACGCCCAAACAAACTAAGATTTCAGACTCCCGCGCCGACTTCGACTAAACGAGTTCGGCGTACAAAAACGGCGCCGAACGTCGGCGCCCCGTCTAGACACTGATCACGTGCCACTCCCTCAGCTAGAACCTAACGGTTCTAACACTCGAGCCTGAAGGCCCTCCCCTTGCATCCCTTGCCGCCTGGACTCTTCCCTAGAGGCGGTAATGATGACCCTGAAGACGCAGACACAGTCGAAGAAAAAACCGAGCTCCCAGTCCAAGCGCGCAAAGTTTGCGGCGCTCGCTCTCTTGGCTTCGACTGTCTCAACGTTCTTGAGCCCGCCTTCGACAGCGCTTGCGGGCGGACCTCCGGGCACGCGGTACATCGGCGTTTTCGATACGGCAGGCCGGCCCGCACTCGTCGACGTTCGCCGAAAGATCAAAGACTCGAAGCTCGTCGTTCCGGCAGGTCATCTCGCGAACCCGAATCTTGAAATTCCGAAATTCACTCGTCTTCGCTACCTGACGCTCTCGTCGACCGTCGAGGGCATTTTGCCTGCCGCCGACGAAAAGTTCGCGAGCCTAATCGCGAAACTTCGTTCACAGCCGCGCTTGATAGAACTCGCAAATCGCATTGCTCCGCTTTACGGCGTTGAACCTGCGGCCGTGATGGGCGCGATGCTAGGTGAACTCACTTTCAACAACGAATTTACGTCCGCGATGCAGGACAAAGCGGCGCTCATCCCCGAGCAATCTTCATTTACGGGCGCCATCCGCGTCGCAGAAAAACTTAAAGCAGATGCCTTCGAGTTCTGCGGCATCAAACATCGCGATTATTGGGCTTGGGTTTGCGTCAATCGGACATGGAACAACAGCTTGGCGTGGCGAGGCCCGCAAGCTCGTGAGTCGCTCTATCAGACGATCCTTGAACCGAGCGACCAACCGCTTCACGGCATGTTGCGCCCGACCGCACTCGGTGCAACTTTTGGCCCTGCGCAGATGAGCCTGATGCGAGCGTTGATGCTCTCCGAAGATGTTTACACAGCTAGTGGCGGGCAGATCCCGCGCTTGTGGATCGACGATATGCCAGCCGTCCTCCGTGCGATCACGAACTTAGAAACCTCGGTTCACTTTGTCGCAGCGACCCTCGCTCGATCCATCGACGCATACAAGCGCTTTGCGAACATCGACATCTCACACAACATGGGCGTTCAAGCGACTCTCTTCAACCTCGGTTGGGAATTTGAACTCGCGCTGAAATCGCGCCAAGAAAACACCTTCAATAAGATTCCGAACTCACCTCGCGAAAACTATTTCGGCTGGTTCATCAATCGCCACGAGAAAGAAATCCGCGAGTTGGTGTCCAAAGCGGCATCGGGTGATCGTCGCCCCTCGTCTGACGGAGGTAGAACCGATGGTGACGATGCCCAGCTTAAAAACGTTTTCCGCGACGACCTCTTCACGAACCGTATGCGCCCCGTTCTTCAAGCCGAAGACAAAGGTGCGAAAGTGATTTTCGATTGGAACTACCAAGAATCCGTTCTCGACCGCGACGCTGTCGAAGGCACAGTAGCAAAGTCTGAACGTATCGATTCAACGGTTACGAACGCGCGCAAAGAGGTTTTGATTCGAGTCGGAAACTCGGACATCGATGCAAGCCAAGTCGGCGAAATCGAGAATGCGAAATTCGCAGTCATTTTCATCCACGGCGGTGGTGGCGCAACGAAGACCGTCGGCTCAAGCGACGTGAACTTCGGCGGCAACTTCAACCATATTCAAAGCCTCGCACTTCATAACGGCGGCGTTTATTTAAGCCCGACGGTGAACCTTACAGCTCAAGGCGACCTACGGATTCCTGAATTGATCGAAGATATTCTCGAGCGAGCTCCAACCGCGAAGATCATTCTTTCATGCGGATCCGCAGGTTCGTATGTTTGCTGGCAAGTTGCGACGTCTTCAATCGGCCCACGTCTGAGCGGCCTCATTTTGCTCGGCGGATCTTCGTTCGATCCGAACTTCCTAAAAAGCGCGGCCGCTCGTGCGCGCGTGCCTGTGCTCTTCTCGCACGGAACGAGAGATCCGCTCGTTCCACTGTCGTACGCGGATCAGTATTACCAAGCGGTGCGCTCAATCGCCCGCAACTACCCGGTGCGCTTCGAAGCTTACAACGGCGGCAAGCATGGCACACCGATCCGTCTTGTCGATTGGAAGACGACTCTGGAGTGGATGTTCCAATCGTCGCGAAAGTGACGCGATCGCCAGATGAGATGTTGAGATCTGTAAAAATCTGGAACGCACGTCTGCCGTGCGCGACGCGTCCGTCTTAGGGTGTCTGAATCACTCCACCTGCGGAGGCTTCATGCGCGCCATCACCATCCATCCAAAAGTTCCAAACTCCCTCGCTGTTTCCGAGGTGCCTGATCCGGAGCGCCGCTCAGCAGATCTCCTTTGTGAGATGAAAGCGGTCGGCATCTGCGGCACAGATCTCGAACTGATCGCGGGTGATTACGGCGCGGCTCCGCCAAATTCGGAACGTCTTGTTATCGGGCATGAAGCTCTCGGTCGAGTCCTTGAATCGAACGACTCTCGATTCAAGAAAGGTGATTGGATCGTCCCCATCGTTAGACGACCGGACCCGGTGCCCTGCGAAGCTTGCGCCGCTGGTGAATGGGATATGTGCCGAAATGGCCTGTATACTGAGTGCGGGATCTCAAAGCGAAATGGATTTGCGTCTGAACGCTTTGTTGTCGAATCGGACTTTGCCATTCTGATTGACCCTACGCTCGGAGAATTAGGTGTCTTGCTTGAGCCTTGCTCCATAGTCGTGAAAGCCATCGAACAAAGCGAGCGCCTCTTTTCGCGTTCCGTTTTTAAACCGAAGCGTGCGCTCGTGACTGGCGCAGGTCCTGTCGGGTTACTCGCCGCTTTGACGTTGAAGCAAAAGGGTTTCGATGTCCACGTGCTCGACCACGCAACAGACGGGCCTAAGCCCGAGTTGGTTCAAGATCTGGGTGCGACTTATCATTCCGATCTTGAATCACTTCGAAAAACCGAGGGCTGTTTCGAGTTTACGATCGAATGCACCGGCGCACCCGATCTCGTTGCCGAGCTAATGACTTGCATCGCGCCAGACGGCATCTTGTGTTTGACCGGCGTCTCCCATGGCGGCCGCAAACTCGGTCTCGACATCGGCGCTTTGAATCGCGAAATCGTTCTCGAGAACGAAATTATTTTCGGCAGTGTCAATGCAAACAAGCGCCACTACGAAGGCGCACAAAAAGTCTTGGCCCATGCCAATCGAAAGTGGCTTTCGCGCCTAATCACAAAACGCGTGCCGCTCGTCGAAGGTGTGTCGGCTTACCAAAAATCGCCGGGCGACATCAAAAACATTCTAGTCGCGGCAAACTAAGCTATGCGAATCGAAGATTATGCCCTGATCGGCGATTGCAACACAGCGGCCCTGGTGTCGCGAGACGGCTCCATCGATTGGCTTTGCTTCCCCGCCTTCGATTCTCGCGCATGTTTTGCGAAACTCGTTGGTCACGAAGACAACGGCTTTTGGCGTCTAGCACCGAGCACGTCTTTCAAAGTCGATCGCGCTTATGAAGAAGACACTCTCATTTTAACAACCGACTACTCGACTTCGAGTGGTAGCGTGCGTGTAACCGACTTCATGGATGTCGAGTCTGCAGATCCTCGCGTGATCCGTAAAATCGAAGGTGTTGAGGGTGAAGTCTCGATGGCATCCGAGTTAGTTCTTCGCTTCGACTACGGTTCGATCGTTCCTTGGGTGACGCGACAAGATGAAAACACGCTGATGGCGGTGGCTGGGCCCGACGCCGTGCTTTTTTCTTCATCCTTCCCAACTCGCGGCGAAAACCTGCGCACAAAAAGTGAATTCGTCGTACGTGATGGTGAGACCCACATCGCGACTCTGACTTACTACGAATCACATCGGACGCCCGATCAACCGAAGTTTGAGCTCGCGAAGCCTGCAGCTTTCTCTCAAGTCGTCCAGACAACCGAAGCGTTCTGGCGCTCGTGGATCAAATCCTGCTCATACGAGGGCCCTTACGCAAATGTCGTTCGGCGATCGCTTCTCACATTGAAAGCTCTCACCTTTCGACCGACTGGCGGCATTGTGGCGGCACCTACCTCATCGCTGCCTGAAGAACTCGGCGGCGAACGCAACTGGGATTACCGTTACTGCTGGCTGCGCGACGCAACTTTCACTCTCTATTCGTTTCTGACAACAGGTTTTACGTCGGAAGCCGATCAGTGGCGCCGCTGGCTCGTACGTGCAGTTGCCGGGACACCATCACAGGTCAACATTCTGTATGGTCTCCGAGGTGAGCGGCGTGTTCCAGAAGCCGAGCTTCCGTGGCTTGACGGCTATGAATCATCAAAGCCTGTTCGCACAGGCAACGCTGCGTACTCGCAGCGACAGCTCGACATTTTCGGCGAATTACTCGACACACTTCAGCTTGCGAGAACATCGGGTCTCGGGAACTTCGAGGCCGCGTGGGATCTTCAACGCGAAATGATCGAGTTCGTTGCGGCTACATGGCGTGAGCCTGATCACGGTATCTGGGAAATTCGCGGTGACAAGCAACACTTCACTCACTCCAAAGCGATGGCTTGGGTCGCGATGGATCGCGGAGTCAAAGCTGTCGAACGATTCAAACTTGATGGCGACGTCGATCGTTGGCGCACAGTCCGCGACGAGATTCGCCGCGAAATTCTCGAGCACGGCTACAACACCGAAGTGGGCGCCTTTACGCAGTACTTCGGCTCAAAGGATCTGGACGCGAGCGTGATCCAACTTGCCGTGCTTGGCTTTCTGCCGGCTAACGACCCGCGTATGCAATCCACGATTCAAAACATCGAGTCAGAGTTGATGGAGAACGGCCTCCTCAAACGCTATCGAACAGAAAACAAGGTCGATGGCTTGAAAGGTTCTGAAGGTCGATTCCTCGCCTGCACCTTTTGGCTCGTCGACTATCATGTGTTAGCGGGCAACTACGAGAAAGCAAAACGCCTTTTCGAGCAGCTGCTCGCGCTTCCGAATGACGTTGGTCTCTTGTCAGAAGAGTACGATCCACAATTGAGAAGGCAGCTCGGCAACTTTCCGCAAGCGCTTTCTCACATCGCTTTAATCAACTCTGCGGTAAACCTGTCTAGGCAAAAAGGTTCGGCGCACCACCGAAGCGAAAGTTAAATCTTGAAAGTGAAGTAGATCGAATCGCGTGACCGCGTTGGCTCTCGACGGTATAGCTAACGCATGAAATCAGCTCAGCTTTCCTACGGCGCTACTCTCTTCTGCGTCTTAGTTGTCAGTGCACTCTTACAACTTGTGCCCGTGTCCTCTCACGCTTACACGAACGAAGTGTCCGTTTTAAAAGTTCCGATCGATGGCTATAAGCCGTCGTACTTTCTTTACGGCAACCCGGACTCGAAACTTCAATTGAGCTTTAAGCTACAGTTGCTTGAACGCTGGAAATTTTATTTTGGTTACACGCAACTCATGTTCTGGGAACTGCGCGAAGACTCAAAACCGTTTCGCGATTTAAATTTTAACCCCGAGATTTTCTACCGTTATCAAAAGTCGGAAGATGCCGACTGGCACGTCGATTTAGGAATCTGGGATCACGAATCAAACGGCCGCTCCGGTGAAGAGTCTCGCAGCTGGGACCGCAGCTTCGTGCGCTACAGCTTCAAACTGCGTAACGCAAAATCGCCAGAGCTTTTCTTCGATACAAAACTTTGGTTTGCACCGACGAAGAGTTTCGATACGACGAACAACGACATTCAACGTTACCGCGGCTTCTGGGAAATCAACGTCACCGCAACAAACTTTCTTGGTGGTTACTTCGATCGTCATGATTTGAGCTTTCGTCTGTATCCGGGCGGGCCATCGGGTTCAGACCCCACTCGCGGCGGCCAAGAGCTCACGTTCCGTTTCATCGGCGCGTTCAAACCGCTCGCGCTCCCGATGCTGACACTTCAACTCTTCAACGGCTACGGCGAGAATCTCCTCGACTATCGCAACCGTCGCACGATGTTCCGCGTAGGGATTGGCTTCTAAGAATGTCGTCGTCGATGTCAGAGACCGATCTTCAATTTCTGGGCGACCGATTGAAGTCTCACTACCGAGAACTCATCCTCGACGCATTCATCGTCAACTTAAACGATCGCTCGATCCTGCTGCAGAAGCGTTCGCTCGATCGCAAACTCTTTCCCGGCTTTTGGGATCCAGTTGGCGGCCACCTAGAAGAAGGCGAATCACTCGCCGAGTGCCTGCGCCGTGAAATTCGCGAAGAGTCCACGATGACTCTCGATTCGATTCTTGCGCTTGTTCACCAATTTGAATGGGACACCGACAAATCGGTCTTGAACCTTCAGTTCGTTTGTTTCGCCGCGGGAACGCCTAAGCACGAGGCCGGGAAAGTCTCTGAAGTGCGTTGGGTTCGGGAAGATCAGCTCGCCGAACTCGGCTCAGGCGCCCTGACACCACCCATACGCGAAGGCTTGTTCAAAGCTTTCAACTTCCTGCGCATGAAGTGAACGCCTGAGAGCTCTGACACGCGGGGTTTCAA
>CAJYOV010000064.1 GCA_913776405.1 Pseudobdellovibrionaceae bacterium | reverse complement strand
TACGAAGGCCCGCGATGATGACGCCGCCTAGGTACTCGCGCTCTGTGTTGACGGCGCAAAACGTGGTCGCGGTACCGAAGTCGACGATCAACAAATTTTTGCCGGGATAAAGATGCGCACCCGCGATGGAGTTGGCGATGCGATCTGCGCCTACTTCGACTGGGTTACGATACTTGATCTTTAAACCTGTTTTTACGCCAGCTTGAAGTAAGAAGGGTGTGAGTGAAAAGTACTTGAGGCACGCATTGCGAAGCGAGTGAATCGCGTCAGGGACAACCGAGCAAATCGCGATTTGACGAATCGCCTTTGGATCGATGTCGTTCTCGCGAAGAACGGTCTTCAAGAAAATGCCGAGTTCGTCAGATGAAGCGCGAAACTCCGAAGTGCGCCGAAACTGAAACTTCAGTTGGTCGCCTTCGAAGACGCCGCCGTGAATAGTCGTGTTACCGACATCCAGACTTAAAATCATAAAGAACCTCCCGGCGACTGTTCACGGCCCGTGACTGAGCGCGAACTTTCAAGCTCATCGCTCTTGAACATGAGTTCACTTAGCGAACGCGCAAGATCGATAGCGCCATCGACCTCTCGGATCAAGCGATTCGATCTAAAAATGCGAAACGGATGTGAAGTCGCTGTAATCTGTGAAGCCTCGTTTTGAACGACGAAGTCAGGCTTCGCATGCGCGTTCAACGCTTTAACGGCCGCAAGACGAGTAGGTTCGTCGGCCGTCGCTGTCAGTTTAAATGCAACGACCTGAACCTCTTTATTCATCGAGAGTGAACGAATCATGTCGACGAGTTTTGGGTTCTTTTTCAGTGTGATTTTGAGGTCTTCGCCCGAATCGATCTTTTGTTTCAGAGGTGCCTGGTAAACAGCGCCGTTTGATTCGACTCGAGAGACCGAATAATCGGCCACTGCGGCTAGATGAATAACGACGTCGAACGACTTCGCTGCAAGTTCTTGAGTGAGAGCGGTCTTAAGTGTCTCGAAAGATGTGAAGGCTCGAAGAGTGCCGTTAAACTCACGCGGCAAGACGGCAGACTTCGCGTGAAGCAGCGTGACCTCTGCGCCTGAGTTTGCGAACCAGCTCGCGATCTCGGCACCTGTGCGCCCCGAGCTCGTGTTGGTAATTGCGCGTACGCCGTCGATAGGTTCGGTTGTACCACCTGATGTGATCAAGATTCGTTTCGCAGGGCTGATCGCTTGATTCACTCCATCTTTCGTCGTGTGTCTGGCGGCGCCAAGTGCAGTGTCGACAGCCTCAAGAATTTGATCGGGTTCGAGCATGCGGCCTTCGCCGATTTCGCCGCAAGCGAGAGCGCCGGCCGAGGTGCCCAGGATGTTTACGCCCCAAGAGATGAGTTTCGTAACCGAGGCTTGTGTTGCCGGGTGAGTCCACATGAACTGGTTCATCGCAGGCGCGACAAGATACGGCTTTTTGAAATCGTGTGCGAGAAACATCGTTGAAATCAGATCGTCGCCAACGCCTGCAGCAAGCTTGTTCAATGTGTTCGCCGTCGCCGGGCAAAGTAAAATCATGTCAGCCCAACGAACGAGATGAATATGATCCATGTAGCGGCCAGATTCGAAAGTCGACGTATGGACCTTGCGACCTGTTAGGCCTTCGAGCGTGGCTTCGCCGACGAACTTGAGCGCAGATGGAGTCGCAACCACTTCGATTTCGTGTCCCGCTTGTGCTAGTTTCGACAAAACAGCGCACGCTTTAAAGCAAGCGATCGAGCCCGACAGCTGAAAGAGAATCTTTGATTTTTTTGAAGGCTTTGAATCAGAGTTCGACATTGTCAATCAGCCTTACTCCGCCGATGCGAACAGCCCCGTAGCGCCGGTTCCCGATGTCTTCGACGTAATCGACATCAAAACCGTTTTTACTGAGTGTCTCACGAGCCGCTTCGACGGTGGATTGAGACTTCAGTGCGGCCGCAAATGCGGGCGCCTGAGTTCGAGACGCCGAATCGAGATTTAAATTGCGCGAACTCATCGCTAGGCCATCTGCCTCGCGCACGGTTGGGCACGCAAGAACTTGAGTTTGCATGAAGAACGCGGCTGCCATCCCGCGAATGAGTTCGAGTTGTTGATAGTCTTTTTCGCCGAAGTAGGCGCGATCTGCGCGTACGAGATTAAAGAGTTTCATCACGACTGTGAGTACGCCGTCGAAGTGGCCCGGGCGATGGGCGCCACAGAGTTTCGTCGACAAGTCGTTCTCAGTCACCTTGTACCGATACTGATCGGGATACATCTGAGCATAGGTCGGTGCGATTACGAAATCGACGCCAGCTTTTGCTGCGATCGCAACATCGCTCTCGAGTGTCCGCGGATATTTTTCGAGGTCTTTTGGATCGTTAAATTGAGTCGGGTTCACATAGATGCTGAGAACTACGTAATCGTTCTCTGCACGCGCGCGTTCCAGAAGCGAGCCGTGACCCTCATGAAGAGCACCCATCGTGGGTACGAAGCCGACAGACTTGGAGTCAAGTGATTTACGGAAGACGGTCCAAGCGTCGAGACTCGTGAAAACACGAGGGGATTTTGTCGTCGCAGAAGTTTCATTTTTCATTGCGTAGCCTCCGAACCCTCGTGCGGCTTCGAGATCGGTTTCACATGCGCGCCAGCGTCGACTTTCGGGTTAAACGATTCATGCGCAGCGGGGAAGGTGCCAGACTTCACTTCTTGATCGAATTGGTTCAGCGCTGTTTGAAACATCGAGAAACCGTCGACAAAAGTGCGAACAAATTTTGGCTTGAACTCGCGATTCAGGCCCAAGAGATCTTGAAAAACCAGAACCTGACCTGAACACCCGGCGCCTGCGCCGATCCCGATCGTCGGAATCGAAAGGCGCTCAGTGACGATCTTTGCGATGCTGGTGGGAACGCACTCAAGAACCAAAGCGAAGGCGCCAGCAGCTTCAACTTTCAAAGCTTGTTGAAGGAGCATCTCTTGCGCCTCAGGCGAAGTCGCTTGAACCTTGAAACCGCCGAATTGATGAACCGATTGTGGCGTCAACCCAAGATGACCAAGAACCGGAACGCCAGACTGAACGATGTGTTTGAACACATCTTCTGACCCATCGATGCCTTCGATTTTGAGCGCCTGAGCGCCCGAAGCCATAATTAAGCGCGCGGCCTCGAGCGTGCGATCAAGGGATCCACGGTGTGCGAGGAAGGGCAGGTCTGTGACGATGAACTTCGAGGGCGCGCCTTTGCGAACCGCAGCGGTATGCGCAGCCATCATTTCGACGGTGGCAGGCAACGTCGAATCGTGACCGTGCATAGTCATGGCAACGCTATCGCCAACGAGAATGCAGTCAATTGCAGTCGACTCAACTAGGCGAGCGCTTGTGTAGTCGTAACAAGTGACCATCGAGATCATTTCGTTTTTCGATTTCGCCTTCGGGAAGTCTAAAACTGATTTCATGGAGCTTCTCCTTCGATTGCATTGAATGCCGTGACGAATGCGCGATAGACATCGGCGTAAGGGTCTTTACCCAACTCTGCCAGGTGTTTTTCAATCGTCGCTTGGTCGCCGCGCACGAGAGGTCCGGTAAGAACCGTTGTTTCTTCAGGAGCGGTCTCAAGGTTTTCGGTGATTTGATTCAAGTAAGTGAAAAGCACGTCTTTCGGGAGGCCGAGTTTCGCGAATTCGCGGAACGTCTTTTCCCAAAGCAGGATTGTAAAGTTGCCGCTCATCACACAAAGCGCGTGATAGCGAACTTTGTCGGCGCTCGCGATCTCAAAACTTGGATTTTTAAAGCCAGGTAGAAGATCGCGAAGACTGCCGCGCCCTTTTTCAAGCACGAACGGAATTTCGAGATACCGTTCGTGAGAATAGGTTCTAGACGAAAAGGTCATAAGCGGATGTGCTGAAGCCGCAAGCGGCGTTACGAGCGCCCCCGAAAAATGCACGCAAACTTTGTCTTGAAGAAACGCGTGCTCATTCAAAAACGGTTCGATCGCCGAGTCCGAGATCGCGAGCAACACATGAGTCGCTTGTGCCGCGAGCATCTTTAATTTTTCAGTTTCGATTTTCGATGTAGCTGATGATCTTCTAGAAATCGAAAGGTGAGGTAACGCCTCGAACTCGAGGTAAGCTCGGAGGTGACGAGCCAGCCGGCCATCACCAACAATGAGATAAACCGCTGGCTGAGCAGCGGTGTGCTGCCGAAGCAACACTGCGTTTACGGGTACCTGTCGCATGGATCAAGTCCTTATGTTGGCTCTATAGCTAACTCCCTTGACCCCCGAGGTCAATATACGTAGGTCTTCCCATATGAAGAAGTGGTTCATCCGTCTCTACTTGCCTGCCATGGTTCTGGTTCTAACGATCGGGATGTTTGTCGTCCTCAAATTCGGATATGCGAAAACGCCCCCAATCGTGATCAAACCTTCAAATATCGGCTCGCCCGCAGAGATCGGCGAGGTTGTTTACAGACGTTTCTATATGCCGATCCGAGAGACGAAGCTGACAGCCTTCGGGATTCCCCCTCAGCCAGCTTGGCATCGCGAAATTCTAGAAGCGTTTTTGCGATCGGCGAAACGAGAAGGCGCACCGTTTGACGTCGTCCTCGCTGAAGAGCAAATGCCAGACTTCAATCGCAAGGACCTAGACGGTCTTGAAGTTGTGAAGGTTCGCACGAATACCACAACGAAATCTGAAGTGATCGATGCGATTCGGCAGTATCAGGGTAAACGCGTGCTGCTTTATTTACCGTCGATCTTCTCAACTCATACCCTTACCGCTTCGCCCATCTTCGAGCTCGAAAAAATGCTGGGTTATAGAATTCTGTCTTTTACGACGGGGCCTTTGTCTCTCGCTGCCGATCAAGAATATCTTGTCGACCCGCCTTGCCTCGGTGCTGAGCGTGACGCAGGTGGCACCTCTGAGCTCGGTTGCCAGATCTTAAGAGCGGGTCGCAACTTTTACCGGAAAAAGATCTCTCAAGACACGTGGGCGATCATCATGAATCAGCCAACGCCTGACGACGATTACCTGCTGATGGTTTCGAGCCCCGGCCAAGACAAAAACAACGAAGAAGAGAATCGCGCTCTCCGGATGGCGCCGCCCGCAGATCGCGGCGAGAACTATCGTTCAACGACCAACTAGAGGTGCGACTAGGTCCGCAATCGGCTTGATTCGCTGAACTTCAGAACCGACGCATTGGTAGCCTTGCTTTATAAGCTC
>CAJYOV010000063.1 GCA_913776405.1 Pseudobdellovibrionaceae bacterium | reverse complement strand
AGTTCTGGGAGAATCAGAGCCAACAGCTTGCACTCCCGTTTTATCGTCAAGCGATCGACGAGTTAATCAAAATGCATTACCCGTCGACGTTCGATCGTACTAACTGCACGGCTTTCAAGCTTGAGTTCGATGTCGAGAAACTTCTCTGGGAAATGAACTACGGTCGCGATCATCTTCTTGTTGGTCTTTGCGGCGCTAAGCTTTCTGAACCGGAAAAACGCGAACTCGAGTCTGTTTTCACAAAAATCTGCACGACCCTTCATCAAGAACCGAAGTTCATCGCACACCGCGATTACCACTCCCGAAACGTGATGATTAAACACGGTAAGGCCCGCATCATCGACTTCCAAGACGCCCGTTTGGGTTCAGTTCAGTATGATCTCGTCAGTCTCCTCCGCGACTCTTACGTGAATATGGATGAGCCAATGTCTCGCGAATTGATCGGTTACTACCTCGATCGCCGCCGCGAATTCGCGAAGACTCTGGATTCTCGCCACTCGCTTGAGGATCCTTCGCTTGAACGCTTCATGCGCATCTACGAAGTTCAAACGATTCAGCGGTGCTTCAAGGCGTGTGGAAGCTTTGCAAGCTTCTACAACATGAGAAGCGATACTCGTTATTTGAAGTACATCGCATCGACGCTTCAAACCGTAAAGAAGGCTCTTTCGCCTTTTGATGAGTACCGCCCGTTCTTGGATATCCTTGAAGACAACGGCGTCTTCGAGAAAAAATTCGAAGTCGCATGAAAGCCATGATGCTCACGGCGGGTCTTGGCACCCGCCTTCGTCCGATAACGAACATGTGGGCGAAGCCCGCAGTACCGTTCCTCGGAATTCCGCTGCTTAAATATCCGCTTTATCTCTTGAAAGAACTCGGCGTAAACGAGCTTGTTTTGAACTCGCACTACAAGGCGGAGCAAATCGACGGCCTCGCGCGCGAGATCGAGAGTGCAAGCTTAAAGGTCCACGTCTCGCACGAACCGGGTGAACCTCTTGGAAGCGGCGGCGGTATCTGGAAAGCAAAAGAGTGGCTAGAGACAAAGGGCGAAAGCTTCTTTGTCTGTAACGGCGACGAAGTAATTTTGCCAAAAGACGCCGGAATCTTTGAAAGCTTCGTTCGCGAACACAATGAGCGAAACGCTCTCGCAACCATTCTCGTGATGAAGCATCCACTCGTCGGCACGCAATTCGGCGGCGTGTGGTGCTCACCTGCCGGCGACGTTCGCGGCTTCAGCAAAAACCCGCAAGCCTTTGGCAACGACTCGATCGGCTATCACTACATCGGCCTACTGCTTTTGAATTCGCGCATCTTCGAGTACTTACCCGAAGGCGAATCGAACATTCTTTACGACGCGCTCGCAGCAGCGATCGCTAAGCACGAAACCGTTCGCGTGGTGGTCGGCGACTTCACATGGTTCGAGACAGGCAATCCGACAGATCTTCTCGAAGCTTCGAAAGAAGCTCTGCACTTACTCGACTCCGGCACAGGCGTCGATGCAGATGCGCTTCGCTCACTCACAAAAGAATTCTGGAAAACCGGCACCCGACTCGAAAAGCTAACGAACGCGCTGGTCTTACGTGCTCCAGGCAGCGACATCTCCGCTACAGCTGACGTTTCAGGTTTTGTTGTGTTGGAAGAAGGCGCTCGTATTGAATCACGAGCGAAAGTCTCCGACTCAATCCTGATGCCGCAGTCTCGCATAAATTCCGAGAGCAACAACAATATCGTGCTGCCATCAAATTGAGTTCGGCGAAGGACGACGAGCATTCTGTTCGCAAAGAGGCGCAATAATTTGTCTAATCTCCATTTCATTGAAATGGAGATCGCCGATATCCTTCTTGAGTGTTTTCATGATGTCGTTGTCTTCGCCGATAATAGCGTCCGGACAATCTGCTTCAGGAATGTTGTACGCATAAGAATCCTGTAATCCGGCTAAATGCGCGATCTCGTGAGCGAGAGTTTTGCACAGCAGCGCTTCGTCTAAGGGTTTACCTTCGCTCGATAAGACTGACCATAACCTCTCGTTGTTTGAAATGCCATGATCGTCAACGTCGACCGGGGACGCACTCAAACTTTCTAAGTTATGCCGACGAACTTCCTTGAGATTCAGATCTAAAGTCAAACCATGACGTTTATAGAATTGAAGGACACAGAGTTTTGCGCGCGAGATTCGAGCGAAAACCTCTTTCTTGTTTTGCGCTTTGCCAACGTACCGGTAGTCGATATTGATGATAAGTCTAAGTTGCGATCCTACTTTTAAAAGAGAGTACAGTGCTTCGCCGCCATACCATTTCTGCTTCGATGGGTCGTTTGGGAATTCGAGGTTCTTTTTGCAGAGGTAAAACGGGGAGCTTGTGACGTGTTTCTTTTTGTTAGGTGGAACTGACGAGTCCGCCAAGCAGTCTTGAACGATTTGCTTCACGTCCAGAGATGCGACTGCTTGCCCAATCGAACGCTGTTTCGGCATACCTTGTTCGGAGCCGAACGCAGAGCTCGGCAGAATATGACAGACGAGGATGGGTGCCACTGCTAAACAGAACGAGTTTTTTATGCACATCTGCTTCGACATTACTTCTGGTCGACGATGAAGTTGTTCTGCTTATCTCGCGTTTGATAACGACGCGAGATCATCTCAAAAATGTTATCGCCGGCAACGCCGATATTGTCGTCGCCAAGTTTCTTCGACATACCGGCGACCGAGTTTTTTAACTTAGAGTTTTTGCCGAGCATCTTACTCGCATCAAATCCGTAATCACCACCGTAGCCGCCGCCAGATCCACCGTTCTCTGACGAACCACTACCGCCGCCCTTGCCGCCACCACTTGCATCATTCGACAAATTCGACGCCATCTTCTTAAATTGATCATTCGCAGCAGCTGTCGCAGCCTCCATCGTCGACTGCATATCCGAAATCTGCGAATCAGAAAAC
>CAJYOV010000062.1 GCA_913776405.1 Pseudobdellovibrionaceae bacterium | reverse complement strand
CTCAGCGCATCTGCAAATGATGTCTGCGACTCCGTTCAACGGCCAAGACTTTGGCCCCATCCCCGTTACCATCAGTCTGGGCGTCGCAACTTTTCCAGAACACGCGAAGACAGCTCACGATCTCGTTCGCAAATCCGACGACGCTCTTTACATAGCCAAAAGACAAGGTCGGAACCAATCGGTTGTGGCATCAAAGGATCGCCCGTTAGACTGATTTCTCAACATGCGCAAAATCGACTGGTTCATCGTCATCGCCCCGCTCTTTTTGACTTGGGTCTTAGACCAAATCACTAAGGGATGGGCTCAATCTCTTACGACTGCTGAGTTCTACGGACCCATCGGTTTCGTCTTGCACCTCAACAGTGGCGCGATGCTCGGTCTCTTTTCGAGCACACCGCCCGTCATTCGTATCGTCAGTCTCGCGACAGGCGGCGCGTTTCTTCTTTTCGCATTCATTATCGTTCAGTATCTCTTGCCGATTAAATCGCTCATGCTTCGAGCGGGCATGTCGATCCTGTTGGGCGGCATTCTCGGCAACGTGACGGATCGAATTCTGTATGGTCACGTTATTGACTTCATCTTAATTGGCTCGCGTAGCAAATTTTCGCCGGCGTTCAACATCGCGGACGCTTTACAATGGGTCGGTTACGGCATGATCGCGTTCGCCTTGATCAAAGAAGGCGAAATTCTTTGGCCGGCCGAAAATTCAAGGAAACGGCAGTGGATCGACCCGAAGTTTCAACTTCGCTATTGCTTTATCTTGCTCGCGATCGGCTTAAGTTTCGCCGCGATCGCAGGCGTCTACAGCTACACTTATTTACGCGTCACGATCATCGATTTCGGCGGTTCACACCCTCAGGTGCTCGGCACCTACCTCACACCTTTCATCGTGTCGTTTCTCGCAGTGACGCTCGCGTTTGCGGCCATGCTCTTCTTGCTAGGGAAGATCCTCTCAGCTCGAATCGCAGGCCCTATCTATGCATTTGAACTTTTCTTGAACGACCTCGAAGCCGGCAAAGACCGCCCTCTTCGCTTGCGGTCGGGCGATGAATTTAAACAGCTAGAAGATCTTGCGGCGCGGATTACCCGCGAAGTCGCAAAAGCGCGCATTGAAAAGGAATCAGCAACGATTGAAGCCGTGAGCGACGACAGGATTTCGTCGAGCCCGGTTTCGCCAACAGAGAAATGAGGAGACTCAAGGATGAGCTCTTACGTTCGTGACGCGTCTTTGACGCTTACAAAACGCGTGATGTCTGCAGTACTTGCAGCTTCGATTGGCCTTGGCACACTGCCAGGATTTGTATCATCTGCGGAAGCGGCAACGCCGTACCCTCCAGGCTTCTTGAAAGCGACGCCTGCTCCCAAACCGAACTATGATGAGATCCCGATCGAATCAAACGCAGCCGTTCGCAAATGGGTGCACTACTTCACTCATACCAATCGCGATCGCTTCGACCGCTTTATGGAACGCGGCGCTCGTTACCGTATCCTCGTTCAAGACATTCTCACGGAGAACGATGTCCCGTCTGAGATGTATTACTTAGGCATGATCGAGAGCGGCTACGCTTCACAAGCACGTTCATCGGCGCGCGCTGTCGGCATTTGGCAATTCATTCACCGACGGCTCGTCGCTACGGCCTGCGAGTAGACAAAGAAGTCGACGAGCGTCTCGACGTGCTTCGGTCGACGAAAGCGGCCGCGCGTTACCTGAAAGACTTAAAAGAAGAGTTTGGCTCTTGGTACATGGCTATGGCCGCCTACAACTGCGGCGAGGGCCGAGTTCGTTCAGCTATTCGTCGTCACCGGACGCGCGACTTCTGGACCCTTCAAAAACGCCGCGCTCTTCCAAGAGAAACGGCTGAGTACATTCCGAAATTCCAAGCCGCAATGGCAATCGCACGCAATCCCAAAAAGTACGGTTTCGATCGCAAAACGCATTATGAATTTCCAGAATTCAAACGCGTGACGATCCGCGGAAACCTCGCACTTCACGATATAGCAAAAAGACAGAAGGTTTCGGTTACCAGCTTAAAAGCCCTCAACCCGCATCTTCTTAAAAACCGCACGCCCAAAGCGCGTCGTGGTTACGATGTTTGGGTTCTCGCAGGGGCCTCGACACGAAGACAGTTAGATTGATGCTTGCTGACAGCTGAAGACGAAAAGAAAAGGCGGTTTCGACCGCCTTTTCTATTTAAACAATCTCAGCGCCTTGAATCTTTTCTACGTAATACCTTTTCGATTTCTGTTCGCGC
>CAJYOV010000061.1 GCA_913776405.1 Pseudobdellovibrionaceae bacterium | reverse complement strand
CGCGATGATTTTGGCCATGAGCTGCGGATCGTTGCCGTGCTCTTTGTATTTGTCTTTGAAATTGCGGGGATGGGTGCCTTTGTAGCGGACGCGGCGTTTCGGTTTATCACCCGGTGGATTCGTGCCGCCCGGAGGCGTTTGTGAGTTGTCGCTCATGATCGAGCCGCCTTTTTCTTAGAAGCTTTTTTCTTCGATGCGCTTTTAGCACCAGGTTTGCGAGTTGGACGTGCTGCGGTCTTCTTCGGAACAGGCTTGCGCGTCGAACGAAGCGCGGTCTTGCGGTTCGGGTAGAGCGTGCGGCAAATCTCGCAGACGGTGCCATCGCAGCCGCGCGCCGTGCAGCGCTCGCGGCCGTAGTAGATGATCTGCAGATGAAGTTTGTTCCATGACGATTCAGGAAAAACAGTTTTGAGATCGCTCTCAGTTTTTTCGACCGTGGTGCCGTCGCTCAAGCCCCATCGAAACGCGAGTCGATGAATGTGTGTGTCTACCGGAAAAGCGGGGAAGCCGAACGCTTGTGCCATCACCACAGACGCTGTTTTATGACCGACGGCCGGTAGCGCTTCTAGAGCTTCGAAGGTGTTCGGCACTTGGCCACCGTGCTTCTCAATCAATATTTGCGACAGGCCAAAAATACCTTTCGATTTCATCGGGCTAAGACCGCACGGGCGAATGATGTCTTGAATCTCCTCGACCGAAAGTTTCACCATTTGTTCGGGCGTTCGCGCGCGATTGAACAGAATTGGAGTGATCGTATTGACTCGAACGTCTGTGCACTGAGCCGACAGAAGAACGGCGATGAGAAGTGTGTAAGCGTCCGTGTGATCGAGCGGAATTGGCGGGTCTGGATAAAGATCCGTCAGTCTCTGAAGCACGAAATCGGCGCGTTCTTGGCGTGTCATAAACTCAGTCTCAATCTCAGTTTCTTAATCTCATCGTGTTTGGAGCGGCCAATGAGAGCAAATCAAAAGAAGGTGTTAAACTCAAGCGGCGCGGGCGCTGTGACGTCGATGTCTAACAGGATCAAACGTTCTGCATGCAGCATGAGTCTTGAAACGCCGTAGAGGCTCGCCATTTTGCGCGCGTGGCTCAATTCGCCGTAGCGGGTATCACCTACGATGCCGTGTTTAGCGAGACGGCTATGTTTGCGAATTTGGTGTTGCCGGCCCGAAAGAAGTTCCACACGGGCCTCGGTTAAAAAATCACTCGATCGAAGTACTGTGTAGCGCGTTGCTGACGGTTTTCTGTCTGCGAGTTTGCCCGCAGGATTTTCGCGCCCTTCGGCTTTGTCTGAGATCGGAAAGTCCCAGAGCCCTTCGCCTTCAAGTTTGCCTCTAAAGACAGCGCGGTAAAACTTCTGCACGCGATCGCTTGCCGAAAATGCAGTTTGAAGTTTCGACGCACTTTCGCGTGAGGTTGCGAAAAGCAAAACACCGCTCGTGTCTTTATCGAGCCGGTGAACCGGGGAGAGCTGGGCGGGCTTTGCGTTTAAAAGCTGCGTGAGCTTCGTCAGAGCGTCGAGCGCGCCGGTCGGGCTCACGTTGTGTGTTGAAAGTCCTGAGGGTTTGTCGACCGCGACCCACCCTGGGCCCTCACTGAGGATTCGAAGCTCAGGCGAATTCATTTTTTCAACCCAAGCCCGGAGTAGAGATCACCGTGCACGAATTGAACGCCCGTCACGTCGACAACTTTCGAGCCGCGAATGATCTTTGCTTTTGAAGAGCCCGCGAAGGCTTCAGCCGAAACATTCGAGTTTTGATGCGTCTTTGCTTGCTCGAATTCGGGTGCTTCAACACCAAGTGCTTTCGAAACACGGGTGTAAAATTCGCGGCGTGTGGGATGCGAGGGCGCAACAGCGTTGAACGTGCGAATATCCCCAGGGCTAGGGGCGGCTGACGTCATGAGGCTTGCGAGAATTTCGACAAGGTCCGTCTGATGAATGAGGTTGACCGGTCCGTCACCATCACGAACATTCTTGCGCCCAGCTAAAAAAAGTCCGGGGTGACGGCCAGGACCGATGAGGCCCGCCGCTCGCACAATCGTTAAAGCAAAACCAAGTCGTTCAGCTTCGGATTTCAGAAAGCGTTCGCTTGCGACTAAGATCTCACCGGACCCTGCGTCGGGTTCAGTCGGGGTCGACTCGTCGACTTCGCCTTGATCGCGACCGTAAACAGACGTGGAGCTAACGTACACGACGTGTTTCGTTCTCGCAGAGACTTGCGCTAGAATTTCACGAAGCTGACCCAGGTGATAGTCGGGACCAAACGCCGTCTCTGGCGGCATGTTGATCATCAGAGTTTCGGAGTCGAAGAACGGGTTCGGAGGGTTCTCGTTCTGAATCGCGGCGCCTAATTCCGATGTCTCGATCCGGAGGAGATGAGGCTCGACGCCGAGAGACGGCGAATTCCTCGCGGTCGACGATGTCAGCTTCACGGTTGAAAAGGGTAAAACCCTCGGT